>CAZPNW010000233.1:0-5382 GCA_964588175.1 uncultured Planctomycetales bacterium | reverse complement strand
TGAAAGCGCGTTATCAAAAAAATAGCGAGGTCTCCGGATGCATCTGCTGGAAATTAAAGGTTTGACAAAGTCGTATGACGGCCGGGAGGTTGTCAAAGGCGTGGATATGCTGGTTAAGCGCGGTGAGATCGTGGGATTGCTGGGGCCTAACGGCGCCGGGAAAACTACGACTTTTTATATGGTCGTCGGTATTATTTCGCCGCTTAAAGGCAAGATCATTTTCGATAACCAGGATATTACCGCTTTGGCTATCCATGAACGCGCCCATTACGGGATCGGCTATCTTTCACAGGAGGCTTCGATCTTCCGGAAAATGACCGTTGAGGAAAATATCATGGCGATCCTGGAAACGGTCCCCTTAAGCCGTACGCAGCGCAAAAAACGGCTGCAGAACCTTTTGGAAGAATTAAAGATAGCGCATTTGGCAAAACATAAGGCGTTTACGCTTTCCGGCGGAGAGCGCCGGCGCCTGGAGATCACCCGCGCGCTGGTCACTAATCCGTCGTTTATCCTGCTCGATGAACCTTTTTCAGGCATAGACCCGATCATCGTTAACGAAGCGCAGGAGATCATCAGGGAATTAAAGAAAAAAGGGTTGGGTATTTTATTGACCGACCATAATGTAAGGGAGACTCTTTCGATCACCGACCGCGCGTATTTGATCGCCGGCGGAAAGATCCTGATTTCCGGGACCGCGGAGGAGTTAATTAATAATCCGAAGGCAAGAGAGATATATTTGGGTGAAAAATTTAAAATGTAGGCAATGAGCATTTAATTTTCCAGTAGTTTTTCGAGCCTGTGATATTGAGGAGAAGCAAAATGAAGACAGAAGTCAAGAAATTAGAAGGCAGCAAGCGCGAGATCACCGTTGAAATAAGCGATGATACCGTCAAGAATAAGTTTGAAGAGGTTTTTAAACGTATCGGTGAGAAAGCAAAAGTTCCCGGTTTTCGTCCGGGCCATATACCCCGTGATATCCTGGAAAAGAATTTCTCGGGAGAGGCGCATCATCAGGTCATGAATGAGTTGATCCCTGATGTGTATACAAAGGCAGTGGAAAAAGAAGGGCTGGAAGTCCTGGAGGTGCCGCATGTCTCTGATGTCAAGCTTGACAGAAAGACCCTTTCTTTTAAGGCCCAGGTTGAAGTTATGCCTGAGATCGATCTTAAGGAATATAAAGGGATTACCGTGAAATATCAGAAGCCGGTTGTTTCCGCCGATGATCTAAAACGCCATATGGATTCCCTGAAAGAATCGCGTAAGATCGATATTCTGGATGATAGTTTTGCCAAAGCGATGGGGTTTCCTGCGCTGGCAGAATTAGAGGAAGCGATCACCCGCCAGGTGCTTATTCAAAAAGAAAATCTCGAGCGTCAAAAAGTCGAGAATCAGCTCATTGAGCATTTAGGCAAGGGGATGGACCTGAAATTGCCCCAAACTTTGGTCGATAAGCAGCTGCAGGACCTCTTGCGCCAGGCGAAGATGGATCTGGCGATGAAAGGTTTTCCTAAAGATAAGATCTCGGAACAGGAAAAGGTCATGGTGGAAAGATTGACTCCGGAGGCGCGTAAACAGGTCGAGGTTTACCTGCTTTTGGCGGCAGTCGCTAAGAAAGAAAATATCTCTCTTGATGAACATATGCCGCAGCGGGTAATGGAATTATTGTTCAAAGAAGCGGCTTGGCAGGTGGTTTAGGGAGTACCGACGACCGATAACCGATTACCAAGAACCGAATAATGGAGGTAAGGATGAGCGCGCAAATGCAGTTAGTTCCGATGGTTATTGAGCATTCGTTATGCAGGTATGAGCGGGCATACGATATTTATTCCCGTTTACTGAAGGACCGCATTATTTTTATCGGCACCGGTATTGATGACAATGTGGCCAATCTCGTTGTTGCCCAGATGTTATTCTTGCAGATGGAAGATGCCGGCAAGGAAATCAGCCTTTATATTAATTCTCCGGGCGGTTCAGTGACCGCGGGCCTTGCGATCTACGATACGATGCAGTTTGTTAAACCCGATGTCGCTACCTATTGCGTCGGCCAGGCATCAAGCATGGGCGCTATTCTTTTATGCGCCGGCGCTAAGGGAAAGCGTTTTTCCCTGCCGAATTCCCGCATCATGATCCATCAGCCGTGGGGAGGTTTTCAAGGGACCGCTGAAGATATTTCCCGGCATGCCGCGGAAATCTTGAAGTTGCGCGAACGGCTCAATAACATCCTCGCCGCGCATACCGGACAGACGCTGGCAAAGATACAAAAAGATACTGACCGGGATTATTTTATTTCGGCAGAAGAGGCAAAAGAGTATAAATTGATCGATGAGGTCGTCGTCAATACAAAAAAACAACCTTAATATCTTAGGGTAATAAAGCGTAGTTTCTTTTTCCCTCCGCCATACGAGGGGGGCGAAAAAGATACGCAGTAAAGGAGCAGAGAGCATGAGAAAGAATTATCTATTAACACCGGGTCCGACACCGCTTCCTCCTCAGGTCTTAGAAGCCATGGCGCGGCCGATCATTCATCATCGCACCCCGCAATTCCAGGAGGTATTAAAACAAGCGCATGAGGGCTTGCGTTTTGTATTTCAAACCAAGAATGAGGTTTTTATACTGGCGTCTTCAGGCACCGGCGCTATGGAAGCTGCCGTGGTGAACTTGTTATCCGCCGGTGATACTGCGCTTGTTGTCCAGGGAGGAAAGTTCGGCGAACGTTGGACGGAAATTTGCAAGTCTTACGGGGTGACTGCTGAAGTCCTCGATGTAACCTGGGGTAAAGCGGTAGATCCGCATCAAATAGCTCAGCGATTGAAAGCAAACACTAAAATAAAAGCAGTTTTTACGACACTCTGTGAAACTTCAACAGGCGTGGTCAATGATATTAAAGCGGTCGGTGAAGTAATTAAAGATACCGCGTCAGTGTTAGTGGTGGATGCGATCAGCGGGTTGGGCGCTATTGACATTAAAGCGGACGAATGGCATTGTGATATTGTGGTTTCCGGTTCTCAAAAAGGCCTGATGCTCCCGCCGGGGTTAGGGTTTATTTCGGTAAGCCCCAAGGCCTGGAAATTGATCGATGCCGCAAAAAGCCCCCGCTATTATTGGGATTTAAGAAAAGCCAAGAAGGCCTATGATAAAGCCGATACTCCCTTTACTCCCGCGATCACGCTTGTCAATGCTTTGATCGAAGCATTAAAGATGATGAAACAGGACGGTATGGAAACTGTTTTTAGCCGTCACACGAAGATGGCGGATGCTGTCCGCGCGGCGATGAAAGCGCTGGGGTTAAAGCTTTTTGCCCCTGATGCCGGTTCCGATGTGGTGACCGCGGTCTGTGTCCCTGAAGGGATCGACGGCGAGAAGCTGGTTAAGACGATGCGCGACACCTACAGTGTTACCATTGCCGGCGGCCAGGATGAATTAAAGGGAAAGGTTTTCCGCATTGCCCATATGGGGTATATTGAAGAGTTCGATATTATTGTCGGGATATCCTGCCTGGAAAAAGTTTTAGCGCAGATGGGATACGCGTTTGAATTGGGTACAGGAATAAAAGCGGCAGAACAAGTGTTTTTGAAATAATATACGGTGCTTGGGGATCGGTCACACCCGGCGCAGATCGGAATTGCGCCGGTGCGCGCTTTCTGCGCAGCCGAAAACCGATAACCGCGTCGAGGGAGACTCCTATGATGAAAATATTAGTCAGTGATTCGTTATCAGAAGAAGGTTTAAAAATACTCAGGGAAGTTAAGGATTTTGAGGTCGATGTTAAGACCGGGTTAAAGCCGGAAGAATTAAAAGAGATAATTAAGGACTATGATGCTTTGATCGTACGCAGTGCTACAAAAGCCAATAAGGATATCATTGGCGCGGCACATAAATTGAAAGTGATCGGCCGCGCTGGCGTAGGTTTGGATAATGTCGACCTGCCTGCGGCGACTGAACGCGGGATCGTGGTGATGAATACTCCCGCCGGGAATACGATCTCTACCTGCGAGCATACGATGAGTTTGATCATGTCGCTGGCGCGCAGTATCCCGCTGGCGAATTCATCGACTAAAAAGGGAGAATGGAAACGTTCTAAATTTATGGGCGTTGAGTTGTATAAGAAGACCTTGGGGATCATCGGATTAGGGAGGATCGGGACTGAAGTCGCCCGCAGGGCGCTTTCTTTCGGGATGAAGATACTCGCCTATGATCCGTATCTCTCCCGCGAGGTTGCCTCCGACCTGGGTATTGAAGTCGTGAATCTGGAGACCTTATTTAAGAACTCCGATTTTATTACCGTGCACGTCCCTTTAACCGAAGATACCAAACACCTGATCTCTGAAAAAGAGATTTCTTTAATGAAAAAGAGCTGCCGGCTTATTAATTGCGCGCGCGGCGGTATCATCGATGAAGCAGCGCTCGTCAAGGCGGTAAAGGAAGGCAGGATCGCCGGGGCGGCGCTGGATGTTTTTGAAAAAGAGCCTCCGGAGCCCGCATCGGAATTATTCACTTTGGATAATATCGTGGTCAGTTGTCATCTGGGCGCCTCCACTGAAGAAGCGCAGGTCAATGTCGCGATTGAAGTGGCTGAATGCGTCAGGGATTATTTATTAGGGCAGGGGATCAGGAACGCGGCTAATTACCCGAGCATCGACCCTGAGCTTTACAAGATCTTACAGCCGTATGTCATCATGTCTGAGCGTTTAGGGAATTTCTCCAGCCAGATCATCGAAGGGGCTCTTCAGGAGATAGAGATCCGTTTTACCGGCGAACTCAATAAATACGACACCTCTTCATTGTCCATGGCGATCGTCAAGGGGCTCTTGACGCCTATCCTTAAGGATACGGTTAATTATATCAATGCGATACCGCTTGCCAGGACGCGCGGGATAAAGATAGAGCAGACAAAGAGTTCGGCTGAAAAAGATTTTGTTAATCTGGTTTCCTTGAAAATAACTACGGATAAAGAGACCCGGGTCGTTGCCGCCACGCTTTCTTCAAAGCGGGAGCCGCGGATCGTCAGGATCGATGATTTTTATGTTGAAGCTTCGCCGTATGGGAATTTGTTAGTTATGAAAAACTGGGATAAGCCCGGTATCATCGGCAATATCGGCACGCTTATGGGTAAAAATAGTATCAACATAGCTGCCATGACATTCGGGCGGCAGACCGCCGGGGGGGTCGCGGTCAGTATTCTAAATGTCGATAATCCGGTATCTGCGGAACTCCTGGATAAGATCAAGAAGCTGGAGAATATCCTGGAAGTGAAGTTGATTAAGTTATAATAAGTGCAGAGGTATCGGTGAGGGTAAGGATGTTAGTCTAGTAGTTTGGTGAAGTAGTTTGGTTTAAAAAACCTAACCACTTACCCTTACAACCCAACTAATATCTTAACCC
>CAZPNW010000232.1:0-8668 GCA_964588175.1 uncultured Planctomycetales bacterium | reverse complement strand
TTGCAATATCCGCTGCTTTTTGCCAGAAAGGCCTGCGTTTTAGGCATGACGCTCTTGGGTTGGCTGCAGGCGTTTAAAATCTACCGGTTGGCAGCAAAGCAGGCCTTGAATGGTAAATTGGAGGTCCGCGCTGCCGGCCCGCAGGATCAAGAACAGCTCAGAGACTTATACCGCATGGAAGGCCATGATATCCGGGAGGGGATCGCGGAAATAAAGAAAAAAGGATATTGGCTTATCGCGGAAAGCAAACGCAGGGTGGTAGGAGGGCTCACGATGACCAGGCACGAGAATGATCCGGCGCTTTGGGTAATCTTTGGGCTGGAAGTAAAACCGTTGTTCAGAGGAATGGGTGCAGGCAGGACTATCGTGAAAGCGGCTTTGGTGAAAGCCAAAGAATGCAACGCCGGAAGAATAGGGTTGGTCGTCAATAAAAAGAATAAACCTGCGCTTGGGTTGTATTATTCCCTGGGCTTTAAAGCAACGCAAGCCCCTGCGGAATTTAATTGTTCTGGAGATGAGCTTTATTTGTCATATGAAATAGAAAACAGCGCTGATTGGCGAGTTGTCCTGGAAAAGGCTGTTGAAGAAGGGGTGTTTTACCCCCTTTACAGAAATTTGTTTTGTTCAGAAGAAAAAGGCGCGGCTATCCCCCAAGACATTAGTGAAAGCTTCAGGCAGACGTATTACCTTTATTTATCAAAAAGCAGCGAATTTATCTCCCGGGTTGAACGTATTCTTGGACACCTGGAATCCCGTAAGATAAAAACATTGATCTTTAAAGGTCCGGCAATAGACCGTTTTATTTACGATGATTTTTTCCGGCCGCGCCTTGATCTGGATATCGTAGTCCGGAATGAAGACCTGCCTGTTTTTGAGTTGGCATTGCAGGAACTTGGGTACAGGTGCCTTGAGAACGAAAAAGATTATTCTCTGCCGGAGTATCTCAATAGCCGGTTTTTTATCCCTCAGTCCGAAGACTTGGCCCCTCTGCACGTTCATAAGCATTTGATCAATAATATGTTCTTGAGCGTTGACAATTGTTTGTCTATGGATATGGGAGCGGTTTGGAATGAGACAGAGCTTTTTAAAGCGTATGGGTATATATATATGCTTAAGCCTGAGCTCAACATAATCTATTTATGCGAGCATGGGCTCAAGCATAATTTTGAGCAAATAGTTTTCTTGTATGAAATAGAGCGGCTGCTCGGGTTTTATGCCGGAAGATTCGATTGGAAGAAGTTTGTCGATCTCGCGTTAGGCTTTGGCCTTGGACGTTCAGCTTATTACGGATTATTTTTTGTCAAAGAAGCATTATCTGCCCGTATCCCACAAGACGTTTTGGATGCTTTACGGCCGGCGAGATTTACGGCCGGCGAAAAATCGTTTATGAAGAATACCCTGTGTTTGAACCGCAGCCGGTATGCGTCGTATCCCGTCTATTGCGCTATGCGGACAGGATCATTGAAAAAAATAAATTTTATTTTCCTCACTCTTTTTCCGCCGGGATTTACTCTCAAAGGGTATGGTATGCGTATCCTTAGATTAGTACTGCCCCAGTGAGCCGTCCTTGCGCGCCTTGCGCAGGCTTAAGGCGAATAAGGTAAAGCTGAGCGGCAGCAGGAGTAGAGAAAAAAACAATAATATCCCTATTTCCCTCCAGAGCCGATCGAGTGAGTATCCCTTAAAGACAGCTAATTGAATAGCTTGTATGGCGTAGGTGATGGGAAAGATCCTCGCCAGGAGCTGCATCCAGTGAGGGAGGACTGTTATGGGGAAATATACTCCGCCGATAAGCCCTTCTACCATGCCGAGTATCCATCCGGCAGGATTTCCCTGCTTAAAGATCATAATGAAGCTTGCCGAGATTATCCCCAGGGCGGAAAAGGGGGCTATGGTCAAGATGAATATTACAACAGTAGAGAGTATATTTATATGGGTGAAATCGATCTTGAATAAGAAGACTGCAAGGCATATATAGATAAGCATGTCTATTGTCGCAAGGATCAGGTTCCAAAAGACCAGTGAGAAGAGGATGCCCGATACTTTTGTCGGTGTCAAGAGTACTGCCTCAAGCGTTCCTTGATGTTGCTCCGCGCGAATGCGCTCGGAAAATGACCCTAATCCTACTCCGACGTATCCGAAAAATGCCGTGCTGAGCAATACATAAGAGAAATAATTTACCCCGAATGGCGCAAGATGGGGGACCAGTTTACTGCCAAAGAGCTTATCGATAAAATAATAGTTCAATATGCCGACGAGTATCCCGAAGAAATTAAAGAAGAAGGATATGCGATAGCTTGTTTCCATTAAAAAATCTTTTTTCAGGAACGCCAGCGCTTTTGCGAACATGGTTAACCTCGTGAAGTTAATTGAACGAATATCTCTTCGAGTGAAGCCGCCGGTTTAGCGGTCTTTGCGCGTAATTCTTCCAATGACCCAAAGGCAAGAACTTTGCCTTGATAAAGGATCATGAAGAAGTCAGCGAAATCCATCGCCTCTTCCATATGATGGGTGGTGAATATAACGGTTTTCCTTTGTTTTTTTACCAGAAATTCTTTTATGAAGCTTCTGAAATCGTGCGCTGTTGAGTAATCCAGGCTTTTTGTCGGTTCGTCAAGCAGCAGGAGAGCCGGATCATGGAGCAGGGCGCGCATGAGCCCGCATTTCTGCTGCATCCCGGTAGAATATGAATCGAAACGCTTGTCGAGATAGTCTATCTTAAAGAGCCGGATCAATTCTTTGATCCTTTCCTGAGCATGTTTGCCATAGAGGCCGTACATCGCGGAGAAGAATTCCAGATTCTGCCTCCCGCTGAGCCGCCAGTAGAAGCTTCGTTCGCAAGACGCCACCAGTCCTATACAGGCTTTGATCTGTTCGTCATCTTTGCCAAGGCGCAAACCGTTTATTTCTACCGATCCTTTTTCCGGAAGTATCAAGGTAGAGAGTACTTTGAGCAGGGTGGTCTTACCGGCTCCATTCGGGCCGAGTACGGCGAGGATAGAACCGTGGGGAAGGGTAAAGGAGACATCGTTAAGGGCTCGGGTGCAGGGGCGGCGTTTGAGATCGAGTGTTGCCAGTTGACGTAAGGAAAAAGGGGAGATGAAATCTTTGGTAATATTATTGACTTTGAGCATACGTTTAAATTTAGCAGAAAAGCGCGCTTGCGTCAATCGTATTAAATAGGGGAACCCCCTATTTATAGTTGACCCGACTTTTATTTTTTGCTATACTTTTTGCATACCACGTATATCCCGCATTGTCTATACGTCATTTCCTTACCATGTTATTCAGAGAGGTAATAAGCGCCAGGCCGTGTTTTTTGATGACAGAGATAGAGTAAATAAATAGGATATGTCCTTATTTTTAACTTAAGGCATTTTAAAGGGTGTAAATGGTTGTGAGTAAAAAAAGAGCGAAAGTAATAATGGTGCAGGGCACGGGTTCTTACGTAGGTAAGAGCGTAATTGTAAGCGCGCTGTGCAGGATCTTTAAACAAGACGGCTTCCGCGTGGCGCCTTTTAAAGCCCAAAATATGGCCCTGAACTCCTTTGTTACCCTGCAAGGGGACGAAATGGGCAGGGCTCAAGTAACCCAGGCTGAAGCCGCGGGGATCGAGCCAAGCGTAGATATGAATCCCATTCTGCTCAAGCCTTCCGGTGATATAAAGGCCCAAGTAATAGTCAGCGGTAAACCGATCGGTAATATGAGCGGCAAAGAATATTACCGTCACCGGATGAGATTCCTCAAAATTATTAAGGGATCTTTCCAGCGATTAAGCGGTAATTATGACATTGTCGTGATCGAAGGAGCCGGCAGCCCTGCTGAAGTTAATTTGCGGAAAAACGATGTGGTTAATATGGCGATGGCAAGAATTGCTGACTGTCCGGTAATTTTGGTGGGGGATATAAATGTCGGCGGCGTTTTTGCGTGGCTGGTTGGAACATTGGAACTTCTTACCGCAGCAGAACGCAGGCGGATAAAAGGGGTGATCATTAATAAATTCCGGGGAGATATTAATATTTTAAAGCCGGGGCTGGATTTTTTGGAAAAGAAGATCAGAAAACCGGTGTTAGGGGTAATTCCTTATTTCCACGACATCAGCATCCCGGAAGAAGATTCAATAGCCAAGGAAAAGTATCGTTTGCCTGGTAATCGGCCTAAAAAAGGTAAAATAAATATCGAAGTATTATATCTGCCTCATATTTCCAATTTTACCGATTTTGACCCTTTGGAAAAAGAGCCGGACGTCCGCTTGCGTTACCTTGTTCAAGGCGAGAAGATCGGCGAACCCGATTGTATTATTATTCCCGGGAGCAAAAACACAATCGGCGATCTGGTATATCTGAAAAGATCAGGCATGGCAGAAGCGATCATTAACAAAGCTCATAAGGGGGCCGTTGTCGTAGGGATCTGCGGCGGCTACCAGATGCTGGGCAAGGAGATCAAGGACCCTTACAACATGGAAAGCAGGCGTAAGGCAATAGCCGGCCTGGGTATGTTACCTTTAATGACTGTTATCTTTAAGAATAAAGTGACTCATCAAGTACAGGCGGAGGATTTACTTTTTGGCGCGGGCTCGGTCAGCGGTTATGAGATCCATATGGGCAAGACCTCTCTTTTGGAGCCGTTAAAACCGATTTTTAGGATATTCTCACGCTCAAGGCAACCGGTTGATGTAGCGGACGGCGTAGCGTCAGAAAACGGGAAAGTATGGGGCACTTATATCCATGGTTTATTTGAAAATGATTGTTTTAGAAAGAAATTTCTTGATTCCCTGCGGGGAAAAGTAAGCTGCGGCGGAAAATCACCGGACACCCAAAAATGTTTTAATTCTTTCCTTGAAGAAAAAGAGAAGGAATATGATAAACTTGCCGCTTTGGTAAGGCAAAATTTAGACATGCGGAAAATATATTCTCTCTTATGAAACAAGAAGTTCCCTGAAAGAAAGTGTTCATCCGCACGTTGGGCTGGCCGTTGGCGCACGCAGCGAAAGGTAAATTAGATGTTGATGGAAGATGCTTTCGAAAATCAGGAATATCAGGCTATATCTTTGGCGGGGCAGGACCTTTCCCGGAAAGAGTTCTCAAACTGCGTATTCAAGAGCTGTGATTTCAGCGAATGTAAATTTACCGGCGCAGTTTTCATCGACTGTATTTTTCACTGTTGTAATCTCTCAAGTGTTAAAGTGGGAAATTGCGGTTTCCGGGGCATAACGTTTGAAGATTGCAAAGTGGTCAATATCTCGTTTAATACAATAAATCCCGTCCTCTCAAAATGGGCCTTTAAGAGATGTAAGATCGCGGCGTGTAATTTTTCAGGCCTGAAGATGAAGCGCTCCCGGTTTATCGGATCGGTGATCCGGGAGACTGATTTTATCAACGTTGAGCTCAAGGATGCCGATTTCTCCGGATGCGACCTGTTGGGCAGCTCTTTCCATAACGCAAACCTGGAAAACGCCAGTTTCATAGGAGCAATTAACTACTCGATCGACCCCAGAAGCAATAAATTAAAAAAAGCCAGGTTCGAGGCGCCTGAAGTATTGTCTTTGCTCGATGTTTTTGATATCAGGGTGGAGCCGACAAAAGAATAGGGATAAGGTTAATAAACAGGATGTGTCCCTGATTTGAGCTTATATATATGCAAAAAAGTACTTTTAAGGTCATTAAAATGGATTGTCCGGGCGAAGAGCAGTTGATACGGCTGAAGCTGCAGCCGTGGGGCAGCGTTAAACAGCTTGAATTTGACTTATCGAACAGGCTTGTGTTTGTCTATCATGAAGGAGAGGTGGAGGCGTTAAGGCAAGCATTGGCGAGCCTTGAGTTAAATTCAACACTGCTAAAGACAGAAGAGGTACCGGTTCCTGAAACAGCCCGTGATGAAGGCGCTGAAAAAAAACTGTTAAAGGCAGTGTTAGCTGTTAATCTCGGTTTTTTCCTGCTTGAAGCAATAACAGGTTTTCTCGCTCATTCGATGGGCTTGGTAGCCGATAGCCTGGATATGCTGGCAGATGCTATTGTTTATGCTCTTAGTTTATCTGCTGTAGGAATGGGGTTAGCTCATAAAAAGAAAATCGCGAAAATCAGCGGTTATTTTCAATTGGCGTTGGCGATTTTAGGATTTTTAGAAGTGATCAGGCGGTTTTTGGGATTCGCAGAGACGCCTGTTTTCCAAACGATGATTTTTATTTCAATATTAGCTTTGATGGGGAATTCCGTTTCTTTGTTAATTTTACGGCGTTCTAAAAGCCAGGAAGCCCATATGAAAGCAAGCTGGATCTTTACTTCGAATGATGTCCTTGCTAATGCCGGGGTAATTATCGCGGGTATCCTCGTTTATTTTACTCATTCTCGCTATCCAGACCTGATTATAGGTTTGATAATATTCTTAGTGGTTGCCAGAGGCTCATATAGGATCATGCAGCTTTCCAAGTAATTTGATTATAGCGTTATTTTCAGGCAAGAGCAAATAGGAGCATAGCAGGGTTAACAAAATGGAGGACGGCGAAAATGAAGCAATGGTATGAGTCATTATTTGAAAATTATGCGCAGAAATACGATAAAGAATGTTACGTTCAAGGGACACTTGGGGAATGCGATTTTATTGAACAGGAATTAAAGCATAACAAAAATGTAAGAATACTTGATGTCGGTTGCGGCACAGGCAGGCATTCGATTGAACTTACGAAAAGGGGATACAACATTACCGGCGTTGACCTTTCCGAGAATCAGATAAAAAGAGCAAGGGAAAAGGCGCAAGAGGCAGGGGTGACAATCGATTTCCAAATACAAGATGCGCGCAATCTCTCTTTTGACGGCGAATTTGATCTGGCGATTATGTTGTGTGAAGGCGGATTCTCTCTTATGGAAACAGATGAGATGAATTTTGAGATACTCAAGAACGCCACAAAAGCGCTTAAAAGTAAAGGCAAGCTCATTTTCACCACATTAAACGGATTGTTTCCGCTGTTTCATTCGGTCAGTGAATTCTATAAATCCGCGCAGAAAGAAGGCCAGTCCCAGTGTAAGGAGTGCTCCTTTGATCTGATGACTTTCCGAGACCATAACACTGCTGTTTTTGAGGACGATTCCGGCAATAAAAGAGAGCTTAAGTGTAACGAGCGTTATTACGTCCCCAGCGAGATAATATGGCTTTTAAAGACGCTCGGGTTCAAAAAGATCGATATCTTTGGCGCGAAACTCGGGGCATACTCAAGAAACGACAAGCTGACCACTGACGATTTCGAAATGCTCGTTGTCGCGGAGAAATAGGTGTCTGCCCTGTTTTCCAATTAAGGAGATTCTGATTTGACTAAGGATATTAAGAGCATCTTGGGGAAATTTGCGTTATTAACAAGTTCAATCTTATTAATTTTGATACTGGGAGAAATATTAATGAGAATGATCGGGATGGTGAATAATATTGATTTTACTCTTTATATGAAGGGATTAAAAAATTCTGATAGACTTCCCAAAGGACTATTTGTACCTAATTATGATTTGTTTGGGCTTAGGCCCAACATTCAAGTATTAGCAACAACGTCGGATTTTTCAATTATTTATAAAATAAACTCTCAAGGACTACGAGATAAGGAATACGATCTTACAAAACCAAAGGATAAAACAAGGATTTTAGTTTTTGGCGACAGTTTTACTTATGGAGAAGGCGTTGAATATGGCGAACGTTTTAGTGATATTATCGAAAAATCTTTTCCGAATTTAGAGGTTATTAATTTTGGAGTACCTGGTTACGGTCTGGACCAGATACTGGTAAAATTTGCGGCAGAGGGATTAAAATACTCTCCCGACTACACAATAATTTTTATCAACAGGCTTATTATTGAACGATTTTCTACCGGTATTATAAAAAATAATTATGTGGATCTTGAGAATATTATTTCGAAAAGCCCGGTGAATAATTCTTCAACCGCATACATTAACAGAAATGATGCCTTTTTTAATAAAAAAAGAGATCTTTTAATGTTGGATAGAAGTTTTTTATTCAGTTTTCTTAATTATAAGTTTTGTTTATTTACTTTAAAGAATAAATTAAAGAATGATGACAAAAAAGTTTGGGATGTTCTTTATGCAAGGCATCGAAAGCAAACTTATGTTACTCAAAACAAGACTTTGGATATAAATATAGATCCGATCAGTGCAAGATCTATACTCTTAATTAAGCGATTTAACGATATCTGTAAAGAATACGGTATAAAACTAATACTTATAAATATCAATTCTCGTTTTAGCAATATGGATTTTTTAAAAGGAATTGACAATAATATTGTTTATTATGATCTAACAAACGATCTAACAAACGAATCTAAAAGATACCGTCTTCATTTTGTTTATGATAGACATTATAATAAAAAAGCACATAGTTTTATAGGTAAAAAAACTACCGAAATCTTAAAAGGAATTATACATTTCAAATGAGGTAATGCGCATGGTTAAGATCGCTTGTTATGCTGTTTTGGTTTTTGTTGTTGTTTTATGTTCCTGCGGTTGTGAGCCCCCTGCGAGCAATTCCGGGCAATTCCGGGGACACGATACTTAATTATTGACATCGCGTTAGGTTTTGTTATACTTTCAACATGGCTCGTCTGGCAAGATTGGTAGTACCAAAATATCCTCATCACATAATCCAACGCGGTAACCGCCGTCAACAGGTT
>CAZPNW010000231.1:0-1841 GCA_964588175.1 uncultured Planctomycetales bacterium | reverse complement strand
TCACACGGTAATCGAAAGGGGCTGGAATGGAATTTGAGATATCAAAACGACTGACTCAATTGCCTGCGTACCTTTTTCTTGAGATCGATAAAGCTAAACGGCAGGCGCGTAAGGAAGGACGGGATATTATCGATCTAGGCATCGGTGACCCTGACCAGCCTACGCCTAAATTCATCATTAAAGCGTTATACAAAGCGGCCCAGGACCCGGTTAATCACCGTTACGCACTTGACCAAGGCATGCCGGCATTGCGTCAGGCGATCTCTCAATGGTATAAAACACGCTTTAAAGTTTCACTTGAGCCGGACAGCGAAATATTGCCGCTCATCGGCTCTAAAGAAGGGATCGCTCATTTCCCTTTAGCATTTTTGAATCAGGGCGATTACTCCTTAGTTCCTGATCCCTGTTATCCCCCCTATAAAGGGGGCACCATTTTCGCGGGAGGCAAACCCTATTTGCTCCCGCTTCTTGAAAAGAACGGGTTTTTGTTCGATTTAAAGAAAATCCCTGCGACCGTCAGGAAAAAAGCAAAGATCCTGTATATGAATTATCCCAATAATCCCACCGGAGCTACCTGTGACATTGATTTCTACAAAAAAGTCGTCGATTTCGCCCATAAACATAAGATCATTGTCATTTCCGACCTGGCTTATTCAGAGATAGCTTATGACGGATACAAACCTAAAAGTTTCCTTGAGATAGACGGCGCGCGTGAAATCGGTATAGAGTTCCATTCGCTTTCTAAGACCTGCAATATGACCGGCTGGCGCATCGGCTGGGCCTGCGGCAATAAAAAACTCATCGGCGCTTTAGCTAAGGTAAAATCGAACATTGATTCAGGTATATTTTCCGCCATCCAGGTAGCAGGCGTGATCGCGCTTGAAGGACAAAATGAACATATTGAGCATATGTGCCAGTTATACCAGGCCCGCAGGGATATATTGGTATCAGGATTGACAAGGTTAGGCTGGGAGCTCAAGAAACCGCGCGCTACATTTTATCTGTGGGCTAAAATACCGGGAAAAAACAAATCAATTGAATTCGCGCAAGGCATCCTCAAAAAAGCTGATATTGTGGTCACGCCGGGAGTCGGCTTCGGAAAATACGGGGAAGGCTATATCCGTTTTGCGCTTACCGTTAATAAAGAACGCATGAAAGAAGCGGTGGAAAGGTTGAAGTCAATATGACACGCTGTTATATCGGTATGGGGTCTAATCTCGGCGACCGGCATGATAATATTCAGTCCGCGGTCAAAAAGGTCATGATGTTGGCGCATACCCGGGTGAGAAGGCTCTCGACCATTATTACGAGCCTTCCGCAGGGAGGACCCACGGGGCAAGGCCCCTATTTGAACGCTGTATTAGAGATCGATACTCAACTGACGCCCTATCAGCTTTTACAGGAGCTGCAAAAAATAGAATCATCACTCGGCAGGGTCCGTACGGTCAAAGATGCCCCCCGGATCATTGACTTGGACATCCTTACTTACGGCGATATTTTCATGAATGAAGAAGCGCTCTGTATTCCCCACCCAAGGATTTCTGAAAGAGATTTTGTGTTGATACCGTTACGGGAGATAGCGCCTGTTGAAATCCTGGATTTGATCAAACGCCCGCCTAAACCCCGAAAGCCAGGAAAAAGGGCGGTTAAACCGTTGGGAAAAAAAGCAAAAAAGAAGCAGTCGGTGAAAAGAAAAAAGGTTCCGGCATCCCGTAAGGCAAAACCGAAGAAGAAAATTATGCGTAAAGCCAAAAAAAGGTCTTAAGTTTATGAAAATCATCCGCAGGCCGCAAGAACTGCAGAAACACATGCTTGAGTTGAAAAGAAGGAATAAAACCATT
>CAZPNW010000230.1:0-9519 GCA_964588175.1 uncultured Planctomycetales bacterium | reverse complement strand
TAATGTATTATGCGCTGAAGCAAGCAACCCGGAATCACGAGGGATCCCGACAACCCTAAAGTCACCATTCTGATAAAAAAACATCTCTTCACCGTTCCAGGCGGCCATGGCATGCGCGTAATGCTGTTGAGAAGATCCGTTATTGATCCTATTGACCAATTCATTCACTTGATTTTCAACCTGTATTTTTTGTTGGGGGTGTTTTGCGATCAAAATCTCCGCCAGCTCCCTGACCGCTTTTTCCTGGATACTGTTAAGTTCTTTTTCCCGGTCAGCCAAAGTCATTTCCCCAGCTATTACCTTCTGCCTTAAAGCGGTCATTTCCTTGGCATATCCGGATATCACCTGCCAATAGACCTTTTGCAATTCCTCCTGGGTAATAACTTCATCTTCTTGCTTGATAATCTCGGGTAATGACAGCGGGCTTGCGGCCTTCAGATCATCAGCAAGAGGAGCACTAGCCCGTAATATCCCTGCATTACCGGGAATTATTTCTTCGATGCCATCGCCGCTCATCAGCACTTGACGGTCAAAATGAGGCAAACGCTCTAAAGCTGAGCTGGCTCCCTGCAAACCCTGCATCGGAACATTCTCGGTAACATCGATGCCTCCGCTGAAATAACTGCGGATCACCTGGCCGGTGGGAGTATAAACAGGCTCCTTAATATTATATTCACCATCAGTAAACGATTTTTTGTAAGCCTCAAAATACGTATTTTTGCTCCAATTGTCTTTGGAGACCAGATTTCTTAAGTCTTTTTTGTCGATACGCGCGGCATAACTTGAATTCTGCCCCGCGAAACGGATCTTAAACCAGCGCGATAAAACCAGAGAATAATACACCTGGCGCAAGGCGGCATAGCGCTTGGAAGCGTTGACCTCTTTTGTTAATTGAGGGATAATGATCTGGCGAATAAGCTCTGAAGAGTATTCATTGAGGGCTTTAGCGCGCTCATCCTTGAAATTATACTGCGTTGAATCCTTTAAATAATCCTGTTCCAGCATGACCTTGAGCGTCGCCTTATAAATATACGCGCTATCTTTAGCTTCACGGACAATGATCTCATTCGGGACGATCCAGGGACGGGTCAAGGTAGGAATATTGACATTTTCCATCCCATAAATCTCTGCGGCTTTCTTATACAGTTTATCCCAATACTGTTTTCCTTCCCGGGTCTGAGGTGAGGTAAACAGAGCGGTATCTTTCTTGAGCTGCAGGTCAGCCTCAAGCATGATCTTACCGACATCGGTATTCTCAAGGTCTTGATCTATGATCTGGTCAGAAGCATCAGGCCGTAAATTGACCCAGAATGTGCTGTTTGGAAGGCTTAAGCCGATTAAAAAGTAATCTAAAAGGACTTTTGTTGTATCTTGAAGCTGGCTACCGGCAGCTTCTTTACTGTCCCCCTTATCCAAAAGGACCCTGACATTATCGTTTTGCGCGTCATAGGAAAAGTAACGCAAATGCATCGGCCGGTACTTATCGATTACAAGATTAGAATTCATCTTGTTCAAATAACCGCCCAGATTAAGTTCAGCGGCGGCTTGCGCAAAACCCAGTTGCTGGAACAATAAACTGATACTGATCACTATTGCCAGAATTCGACGGACCATTGGATAATCTCCTTTTTAATGAGATAATTTAATTAACATCAATGTAATGTATCAATTATGCACTAAAAACCATTAATTTTCAAGCTTAAAACAAGGACTTTTGCAAACGCTTTCATAAGTAAATACTGCTTTTTATTTTAATTATATGGTAAACTGACACATCCATTGGTATAGCAACCTGTTACATTCTAAAAAAAATAAGAAGAAGGGCTTTCGGCAGGAATACTGCGGATTCTTTATTTTACTTTACCTTTATATTATGTGCTTTACTCATAACGTAAAGCCTCGATAGGGTCAAGCTGGGAAGCTTTTTGAGCAGGCCAAAGCCCGAAAACAACTCCCACGACCAAAGAAAAACTTGTTGCCAGGATTATTGAAGCAGGCGCGACTTTTACCGCCCACCCGGCAAACATAGTTATGAGCACTGCTGTGCCTGTTCCGAATACAATGCCTGCCGCCCCGCCGATGAACGACATTAAAACCGCCTCAATAAGGAACTGCACCATGATATCTTTATTATTGGCGCCTATTGCCTTACGCAGTCCGATCTCACGGGTACGCTCAGAAACTGAAACAAGCATAATATTCATAATACCGATACCGCCGACTAAAAGCGAAATAGCGGCGATCGACCCTAATAACAACGACATAGTTTTAGTCGTCGCTTCAAGGGTATTCTTAATATCGGTCATGTTACGGATCTGAAAAGAATCTTCCGCGTCTTTAGGATTCAACCGGTGCTGTTTGATAATAACCTCGGATACCGCCTCTTGCGCTGCTTCTATTAAATCAGGGCTTTTTGCTTCCACATAAATAGTATCGACATATTCTTTCCCGAACACCCTAAACATCGCCGTTGAAACCGGAATAAGCGCGTTATCATCCTGGTCATGGAACGTATTGGCACCCTTACTGGGAAGCACTCCGATAACTTTGAAATTATTCAGGTTTATCTTGATCGTTTCCCCGACTGGGTTAGCGTCTGCGAAAAGCTCCCGGACAACAGTCGTACCCAGCAACACAACCTTATCCCTGGACCTGACTTCATCTTCAGTAAAAAACCTTCCCACCTCAGGAACAGAAGCACGCATGAGTGCGTAATCAACCCCCACTCCCTCTACCTGCGTACTCCAGTTTTTATTGCCATATACCATCTGGCCCCTTCCCGACACTGAAGGGCTTACCCGGTCAACCTCATCAGAAAGTTTTTTAATAGCCGCGACATCCTGCAGCGTCAAGCGCGTCACGGTACCGCTTTCCAAAGCTACCCCATGGATCCGGGAAGACCCCGGCCTGACCACTAAAAGGTTAGACCCCAAAGATGCCAATTGTTTCTCAATGGATTCTTTCGCGCCGGCTCCGATCGCCAGCATGGCGATCACCGCCGCCACGCCGATCAATATGCCCAGGATAGATAAGAACGAACGCATCTTATGGGTTATCATGGAACTGGCTGCCTGGCGCAAATAATCAAAGAATTTCGTCCCCCGGGCGATCCTTTCAGGTTCGGATAAAACAGTATCGATGACCGCATCCGTCTGATTTTCAAGCAGTGCCTTTGTTTCCGATGATTTTTTATCGGAAAGGATCCTTCCGTCACGCATCACAATGATGCGCCTGGCATGCGCGGCCACTTCATTCTCGTGGGTGACCATGACAATGGTCTTGCCTTTACGGTTAAGGTCCTTAAGAATAGCGATGATCTCTTCCTTGCTTTTCGAATCAAGATTACCGGTAGGCTCATCCGCCATCAATATTAACGGGTCATTCACCAAAGAACGCGCGATCGCCACACGCTGCTGCTGGCCTCCGGAAAGCTCATTAGGGCGGTGATCCATCCTGTCAGTGAGGCCGACTTCAGAGATCTTCTGGCGGGCCCTTTCCACAAAAGCGCGTTTGCCGGCATAGATCAAAGGCAGCGCCGCGTTTTGTAAGGCCGTCATCCGCGGGAGAAGATGAAACTGTTGAAAAACAAAACCTACCAGACGGTTGCGCACCGCGGACAATTCTTCGTCAGTAAGCTTATTAACCACCCTCCTGCCCAGATAATACTCACCGCTATCCGGCCGGTCCAGCAAACCTAACAAATGCATCAGCGTCGACTTCCCTGAACCCGATGGCCCCATGATCGCCACAAATTCACCCGGGGAAATAGTTAAAGAAACATCCTCCAGGGCGCGGACCTCGACCGTTCCCATTTGATAAGTCTTATACACATGCTTTAATTCGATCATTATCTTCTGCGCCCCGGCATAAAGGGATTCGTGCCTGTTGAATTTTTCGGAAGCTTATATTGCTTTGACCGTATCATGATCCGGTCGCTCTCAGTGACCCCGGAAAGCACCTCTATATTCTTATCATCGGAAACACCAAGCTTAACGCGCGCCCGTACCGGTTCCTTGCCGTTATTCTGCATCAATAAAACAAAGCTCTCCCCGTTATCCTTATTTACCGCTTCAGCAGGGATAAGCAGGATATTTTCTTTATCCTGCTCTATGAAATCCACGGTCGCGTTCATCCCGGAACGGAAAAACCGCGGGATCTCCTGCGGCGCCAGGTCCACTTCGTAGATCGTCACATTATTAACTGTCTGGGATTCATAATAAATATGTTCAACCGATGATCTTATGACCACATCGGCAAATGCATCAAGAGTAATATTGGCTTTTTTATCAGGGGTGATCTTACCGATATCGGTTTCATCGACTTGAGCCCTGACGATCAATTGATCCGACAAAACCACCACTGCGTCCGCGGTTGTAACTGTCTGCCCCGGCTGGGTCTTGGCAACAATGACCTGGCCATCGATCGGCGCCGGTAAAGGTATCGGCTTATATGTTTCTTCCCAATATTTATATGCCTCATCGCCCTTGCCCCGGGCAGCATCCAACAGGGCAGCCCGCTCGGTCGAACTCATCCAGGCCAGGATCTCACCTGCTTTTACTGCCTGTCCCTCCTGGACCAGGACCTGTTCGATCCTGCCGTTGACCGGCGGTTTAAGTTCCAGCCGGTTTTTCGGAAGCACTGTCCCGGTGCAGGAAATAAAAGTCTTAAGAGAACCGATAAAAGGTATCACCTCTTTGATCACCTCTGCGCTCGTCTTTCTTTGATTCAATTTCCAGATCACCGCTAAGACAACAATGATTACAACCAAAAGAATAAAGAATATCTTTAATTTTTTATGGCGCATACTCTAACACATCTCCTTTCGCCTGGATCCAATTAGCTTCCGCTGATAAAGCGTTGGCCTCTGCGTTCAAAAAGACTTTTTTCCTGCTCACCAAGTCATCTTCTATTATCGTCCAGGTATCGAACTGGATCAATCCTAACGAATACTGCGCTTCGGCGATCTTCGAACGCTCCTCAACAGCCGTAAGGAATTTTCTTTGCACCGCGACTGTTTCAAGGGCATCCTGCAGCGCAGCCCACCCCTGTTGAAGGCCGACGATAATACTGTCTTTTGTGCTGCGCTCGCCAGCTTCCGCCTGATTATATACCGCTTTTGCCTGCGCGACCTGGGAGGAGCGCAATCCTCCCTCAAACAAAGGGAAACTCAAAGCTAAACCCGCATCGAGCTGATCGTTACGCGGCAGGAAATGCGACCCTGTCCTGTTTGCTTGAGCCTGTAGTGACAGCTGGGGGAAATAATTGGCTTGCGCGGCCTTAATACTAAATGAAGCGGAGTTCTTTTGTGCGATACTCTTGCCTAAAGACGGATGTTTATTGGCCAACCCCTCAAAATCAGGCTTGTCCGAGGCCGTATCGCGCACATTAAAATCACCCTGAACTTTTATCGGGGAAAAACCAACCCTTCCGATCTCTTTGATCAATTGGCTTTGCGCGACCTCAAGGGCCCTGTTATTCTGAGTGATCTCAAATTCAGATTGAGCTAAATTCGCCTGCGCGGTCAAAAGCGCGCCCTTATGCTCCATGCCTGATTCATAACGCAAGGTGATCAATTCTAAATTACTTCTTCTGATCGAATAAATCTCCCGGGTAAGGTTCAATAATTCCTGCGCCTTGAGCAGGTCAATGAACGCGGTCCGTAAACGAAGCCTCACTTCTGATGAAATAAAGGAAAAGTTATATTGAGCTGCCAAGATATTCTCTGCGGCTGAACTGATCTCGTTGTTTGTCTTTGCCCCGTCAAAAAGCAACTGGCTGGCGCTGGCGCCATACTGGAACGAATTCGCCGTCTTTTTGGTTTTGCCTGAAGAAGCGCTGGTTGTAGTCATGGACCGGGAAGCATCCACCGATGCATTGACCTGGGGGGCCAATGCGCTCTTTGAGATCGATTTGGCGGCTTCGGTTTGTTTAACAAATTCATGCGCTGATATCAGGTCAGGATGGTTTTTTTGCGCTTCACGCAAACAATCCTCCCAGGTCAAAACCTCATCCGCCTGAGCGAACAACGCGCAGGCTGCGACCAGCACTATCCCCGCACAAAAACAAGCGACTTTCTTCATTACAGTTGGTCCTTTACCGCAGGTTTAATCTTGATCTTTGCCAGCATCGCGTTTGCCTGAGAGAGGAACTCACTGAACTGTTCAGCAGGCACCAACCCTATCGGCCCTCCCCCGGACTTGGCAAAAACGATCAGCTTGTCACCGGAAGAGATCTTGAACATTTTCCTAACCTCAACGGGGATCACGATCTGTCCCCGGTCTCCTACTGTTACCGCTCCAAACAACTTAGGCATAGGGAATTTTTCCATAGGATCATCTCCATTTACGTAAATATGATTTACATGATTAATATGACTTATATGATAAGTATATCAAATCATACTTACTTGTCAAGGAAATTCCTAAAAAACGCATTGCTCCGGCCTAATTCCCATAGAGAGCCTGCAGTTGTTCCACTGTAGGATTGCCTTCGTAATATTCTCCCTGCGGCCCAACATAGCCAGTTGCCCGCCTCACCAGGGTAACAGCGGTAAAGCCACCCTTCACATGAGGAACATTGATGACCGCAGTTCCCGAAGCCAAAGCTGGAAGAGGAGGATCAACTACCACAGGAGCGCTGACTACAGGAGCAGGAACAACAAGATACCCGCTCGGATGCCGGCGATAGTAAATATGGTTATAATAATAGTAGGGCTCACCCGCTACAATTACCGTGCTGTACCCAAAGGGGAGGCTGGTAATGACCGCTCCCCGGGGAGGAGTATTCAAACTGAATGAAAAACCAAACCACCCCGGACGGTAAAACCTGCCCTGATGATAGTAATACCTATTATGATCGACTACCACAACTTCCCGGTGGGTCCGATAATGGCTGCCTCCTCTATGATCTCCGCGCATATCTCTATGCTCCCCGCCTCCATCCCTGGCAAACGCAGCAGAATAAGGCAATCCGGCTGACAGACACAACAAAACCGCCAACCACAGGTTTAACGCTTTATTTTTCTTATTCATTCTCCCCTCCTTTGCAGGTTAAATTTACTCGACGTTTGATCTTCCTCTAACCACTTAGACAACAAGAACAGGGAAAAAGTTTCAAGGGAGTCCGAAGCATTCCAAATTGGATATAAGATTACTTTTCGGAAAAAGATCTTCGATATGATTAATGAAGGTAAAACTGATTATGATCCGGAAGGAAAAAACATGCAGTATCTAACTATTCTTAACCCATGAACTCCGGAGATTCAAAAAGCGAAGAATTCATCCATGTGCGCCGCCAATACCTCCGGGTTAGAAAGATCGTCTGAATGATTATCGAAATATTCATCGACCACCAGACAGCGACCGCGCCGAACCCGAAATACACACCGAATAAATAGCTCAAAGGAAGGCGCACCAGCCAAATACTCAGGGAAACAACCTTCATCACTCCCCGCGTGTCGCCCGCTCCATTCAGGCACCCTCCTAAAATCACACCCCAGGCCATAAACGGCTCAAAGATAAGGCTGATGCGGATATAACGCACACACTCAAAAACAACCGTTTCATTTTTAGAAAGCAGTAAAGCGATCGGCCGCGCGAAAACCATCCCTAAGACCGACAAGACGCTCACTATACCGACACCTAAAGCAGCAGTAACCAGCCCTGAATGAAAAGCCTGCTGGCTTTTCTTCCCGCCCAACAGGTTCCCCGTCAAAACAGCGGCAGCCAGATTAAACGCAAATGCGGGAAGGAATATCGCCGACTCAACCTTCAATCCATTGGTAAAAGCCGCCAGGATCTCAACATTATGTAACGGCAATTTACTTAACACCAGATATAACACAAGCGCGGCTAACTGCCATAACACCTGAAGGAGCCCCGCAGGCCAGCCTATATGAAAGATCTTTATTGCCGCTTTCCAGGAAAATTTATAAAAGCCGTCCATAAGCCTGCGGACAAAGATCATATTGATCAAAACCCCGATGATCGAGCTGACAACAGTAGCTACCGCTATCCCCTGGTATCCAAGCGGAGTCCCGAACGCGAAAGTAAAATTAAGTATTATATTGAGCAAACAGACAACGAACATGGTCCAGAGCGATCTTTTGATCATTTGACAGGCGCGTAATATCCCGTTGGTGGCAATAAGCGCGTAGTTGAACAAAAGCCCCGCGGAATAAATACGCAAGAAGTCAATCGCCATACTTTTAAGCTCACCAGGCACATCCAGAGCGCGGATAACGGGCGCGGAAAATATAAGGCCGATCACGCTCGCTACCAGGCCGCAGCAAAAAGTCAATAAAAGCGTGGAATCAAGCGTGCGGTTAAATTCTTCTTTTTCCCCGGAAGTAAACAGCCTCGACAAAATAGATACCGCCCCAACGGTCAGGGCAAAAACAATAATGCTCAAAATAAAATATATCTGGCTGCTCAGGCCATAGGCAGCCTGCACCTCTTTCCCGAACATCCCCGCAACATAAACATCTGAAAAACCGATGAGGAAGATAAAGAACATGATCACTGCCATCGGCCAGCTTACCGCCCAACTTTCTTTCAAGATACCGGTGTCATTTAATAACCGCTTCAGAGACATCTTCATCAGCTCTTGTTCCCTTCACTCATAGTTTTATACAGCGCATGCCGCTGCTCTTTTATCTGTTCATGAACAAGGTATTCATCATAGGCCATAGCGCGGTCGATATATCCACAGGGAGTTATCTCAATGATCCGGTTGGCAACGGTCTGCAGTAATTGATGGTCATGTGAAGAGAACAGGATCGTCCCCGGGAATTTCTCAAGGCCCCGGTTAAGCGAAGTGATCGCTTCCAGGTCCAGGTGATTGGTCGGCTCATCGAGTATCAAAACGTTCGGCTGCGCGACCATCATACGGGCGAACATACATTTTGCCTTTTCTCCTCCGGAAAGGACATTTACCGGCTTCAAAGATTCATCTCCGGAAAAAAGCATCCTGCCCAGGAATGAACGGATAAACTCCTCATCGGTATTAGCCGAATACTGCCGCAGCCAATCCACGACATTTAAAGGCACGTTAAAATAAGAGACATTGTCCCGCGGGTAATACGCGCGCTTTACCGATGAGCCCCATTTGAAACTGCCGCTGTCACTCTGAGCCTGCTGCATCAGGATCGAAAAAAGCATGGTTCTGGCAAGGTCATTCGGGCCGACAAAGGCGACTTTATCCCCCCGATGAATGGTAATATTCAAACGCTCAAAACAAACCTGGCCGTCAACTGACTTGAACAAATTATTAACGCTCAAGATGTCATTGCCGGCAGCTCGCTCCTGCTCGAAATTAATAAAAGGATATTTCCGGGAAGAAGGTTCGATATCATCAAGGGTAAGCTTTTCCAGGATCTTCTTACGGCTGGTCGCCTGGCGTGACTTAGAGGCATTATTGGCAAAACGCATGATAAACTCTTTTAATTCTTTGCGCTGTTCCTCGACCTTTTTATTAGCTTCGCTGCGCTGGCGCGCCGCAAGCTGGCTGGCCTCCGACCAA
>CAZPNW010000229.1:0-12635 GCA_964588175.1 uncultured Planctomycetales bacterium | reverse complement strand
ATAAGGCTGATCCGGAATGGACGGGGAATGTCGGTTTGATCACCACGCTTATCCCGGGGGTCGATATTAATCCGACCCGCACCTATGGCGTCGTTGTCGGCCCTCCGATCATGTATAAATTTGTCATTACCAAGCTCATTGAGAAGAATATTCCCGACCATCAGATCATTGTTTCTCTTGAGCGCAGGATGAAATGCGGGCTTGGTAAATGCGGCCATTGCCAGATCGAAGGTATGTATGTCTGCCAGTCCGGCCCGGTCTTCAATTATAGCCAGTTAAAAAATTTTAAAGGAGAATGCCATGAAAAAGCAATCTAAGCCAAAAGTGGCTTTTTTCGATTTTTCCGATTGTGAAGGCTGCCAATTGCAGTTTGCCAATATGGGGGAGACGCTCCTGGCGATCACGGACCTGGTGGATATCGTGAATTTCCGCGAGATTATGTCGGAAAACGGGCAGGATTATGATATCGCTTTTGTTGAAGGCAGTATTACCACCGACCATGATGTCAAACGTATTAAGGCCATCCGGGAAAAAGCGAAAGTTGTTATCGCTCTGGGAGCCTGCGCGACTATCGGCGGCATCAATGGAATAAAAAATCGCACGCCGCTTGATGTCGCTAAACAGCGGGTCTATGGAGATAAGGCTGATATCATCAATACGATCAAGACTATGCCGGTGCATGAGGTGGTCAAAGTTGATTATTTTATTAATGGCTGTCCGGTGTATGTCCCTGAAGTTGTGACGGTGCTCAAATGCCTGTTGATGGGAAAGCCCTATGTGGTGCCTAATTATCCTGTGTGTACCGAATGTAAGATGAATGAGAATGTCTGCCGGTATGAGAAAGATCAGGAATGTATGGGGCCGGTCACTAGGGCAGGGTGTAATTCCTGGTGTGTCAATAACGGGAATAGGTGTTATGGATGCCGCGGGTTAGTGGATAATCCCGCCGCCAACGGCCAGAAGGATATTTTATTGAAATACGGTTTAAAACTCGATGATATTTTACGGCATTTTACCTTATATAACGATTCAATGGGAGAGAAATATGACAAAGAATTCAAATAAGACGATTTCTAAAGATGTCAAAGTCGATGTGCAATACCTGACAAGGGTGGAGGGCCATGGCTCAATTGTCGTTGATGTCAAGGATGGCACCATGACCAAATGCGAATTCCAGGTCATTGAATCACCCCGGTTCTTTGAATCGATGCTGGTGGGCCGCTCGATCTGGGAAGCGCAGCATATTACCAGCCGTATCTGCGGGATCTGCGCCTGCGGCCATACGCTTGCCAGCCTGAAGACGGCTGAGGCTGCTTTAGGTGTGACCCCTTCGGAAGAAACCGTTATGCTGAGGAAACTGCTTTTGCATACTGAGCAGATGGATAGCCATATTTTACATATCTATGTCCTTATCGCTCCTGATCTCTTAGGGGTTAAGAGCATTGTCCCACTTATTAAAACGCACCGCCCGGTCATTGAGATGGCGCTGCGCATGAAGCGCATGAGCGATTACGCCGGAGAGGTGCTCGCGGGCCGCCATATCCATCCCATTAGTTATGTCGTCGGCGGACTGACTCAGTTGCCTTCCCGTGAAGGCTTGGAGAAGCTCTACGAGATGATGCTCGAGAGCCGTAAAGATGGCGAAGAAACGGTCAAGATCATTAAAACACTGAAGTTCCCGGAGTTCCAGCGTCCGTCTCAGTATTTATCGCTTTCCAATAATGAAGAATACGCGATGTATGACGGCGACCTGGTGGTCAATAACGGGCAGCGCACCAAGGTCAAGGACTATAAGAGCTTGTTGACGGAAACAGTAAACGATTATTCCAAGGCTAAGATCGCGACCATTAATAATAAATCTTATGCGGTAGGCGCGCTCGCGCGGTTTAATAACAATTCCTCTCTGCTTAATAAGCCGGCTCAAGCGGTTGCTAAAGAACTTGGTTTAAAGGCTCCGGTGCATAATCCGTATTTAAATACCGCCGCTCAGCTTGTTGAATGGGTGCATTGCCTGGAAGAATCGATCGCGATCTTAAAGAAGATCTTAAAAGACGGTTTGGATGAGAAGAAGGTGGTGGTGAACTCCTGGCCGAAGAGAAGCGAGGTTGCCGATAAGAAATATACTCCCAATACCGGTATTGGCAGCGTGGAAGTTCCGCGCGGTACGTTAGTCCATGAATATACTATTGATGATACCGGCCATATTACGCATTCCAACTGTGTTATTCCAACCAACCAGAATATCGGGAATCTTGAAGATGATATGCGCAAGATGGTCCCGGAAATGGTGGGGCGCCTGAGTGAAGCCGATATAACGCTTAAATTAGAGATGCTCGCGCGGGCATATGACCCTTGTATATCATGCGCGACCCATCTTTTAGATGTGAAATTTGTCTAAAAAAAGGGCTGTAATCGGTTTAGGGAATACCTTGAGGAGGGACGATGGGATCGGAATTCTGGTCCTGGAATCTCTCCTTGCTCTTTATAAACGCCGGAATATTGATTACCTGGATTTCGGGACGGCCAGCTTCGGCCTGCTCTTTAAGCTCCAGGAGTATACGGAAGTCCTTTTGATCGATGCTATTGATGCCGGCCTTGCGCCGGGGGAGCTGTCTATTTTTGATCTAAGGCGGATGCGCGCCGATAAGCTGCCGGGAGTCATTTCTTCGCATGAGCTTAATCTGAAAAGTATTTTTGAACTCGCCAGGAAATTTAAAGTTAAAGCGAAGATCTATATCGCCGGCATTCAAGCCCAGGATGTGGCAATGGGCGAGGGTTTGAGCCCTGCGCTTGCGGATAGAAAAGAAGCGATCGTCAAGGAAGTCAGCGAGTTTATTGACAAAGAATTTGTGAAGGTATAGTTTATTTAAGACCTGGTCTTTTCTGTAATTAAGGATAACAACTCAAGACCAGGTCTTGTTAGTCTTGAGCGCAATAAGACCGGGACTTGAGATGTAGTGCTTTATTATGAATAAGTCCCGGTCTTGAATGGAAGAGTACAACGATATTAATGAAAATAACGATACTAACGAAATTAACGCCCATATTGACTAAATAAGTTTTTTTTACTATAATAAATACAAGTAGTTTTCTTTCTTACAATCCCGTTTAAAAAAAGCAGTATTTAGTTCTTACCTTCTGAGGCCTGTAGTGGTTTTCAAGGTAACCTCCTATTTATCTGCCTTTTCCCGATCATGGACCTAAAACTTACTCCGTTGACACAAGAACATCAGAAATTAGGCGCTCAGATGGGGCCGTTTGGCGGATGGTTGATGCCTATCCAGTACAGCGGGATCCTTACCGAACACGCGTGGACCCGCCAGCAGGTTTCTTTATTTGATATTTGCCATATGGGTGAGTTCTTGATCGATGCGGACGCTCAAAAAAGCGGTTTAAACAGGATCGTTTCAGCAAATCTGGAGGTAATGAGCGTCGGCAGCTGCCGTTATACTTCCATGTTAAACGAGTCGGGCGGGATCATTGACGATTTGATCGTTTACCGGCTTAAAATCGACCAATGGATGTTTGTGGTCAATGCTTCCCGTATTGATATCGATGCGGCCCATATCAAACGTCATTTGTCTAAAGACGCCAAATTCGAAGATCTATCCGCGCGGCTGGGTAAACTTGACCTGCAAGGGCCTCTGGCTCATGAGGTTTTGCGCCAGCTCTTAGGTAGCCGGATCTCCGCGTTGACCTATTACACGTTCGATCATTTTGTTTTGCTGGGGGAGAATAACGTTGTCAGCCGTACCGGTTATACCGGGGAATTAGGCTATGAATTATATCTCAGCAACGAAAAGATCGCCGGTCTCTGGAACCTGCTTTTAAAAGACAACCGGGTTAAACCCGCAGGGTTAGGCGCGCGGGATACGCTGCGGCTGGAAATGGGCTATACCCTCTACGGCCAGGATATAGATGAGAATATCACTCCGCTTGAAGCCGGCATGGAGAAATTTATCGATCTGAAAAAAGATTTTATCGGGCGTGATGCCCTTATCGCTAAAGACAAAAGCGGCGATGCGCGAAAGCTGGTTTATTTTTCTACCGAATCGCGCCGTGCGCCGCGCCATAATTACAAGATCTATTCGGGGAACAAAGAGGCAGGTGTTGTGACCAGCGGGTCTTTTTCTCCCAGCCTTTCTTACGGTATCGGCATGGGGTACGTCGCAGCGGGCTGCGATAAGCTTGGTACTAAGATCAGCATCAAAGATGCCGCCGGCTCGCTTGAGATCCCCGCGACAATAATAAATAAGCCGTTTTACCGGAGAAGTTCTTTAAAAAAATAGAAAGGGGATACCGATGAATATTCCTGAAGGGCTCATGTTCACCAAAGAGCATGAATGGGCAAAGATTGACGGAAAACAGGCGACCGTAGGCATTACCGATTACGCTCAACATTCCCTGGGAGACATCACCTTTGTCGATCTTCCCAAAGTAGGGGAGAGCGTTGTGCAAACAAAATTCTTAGCGACCGTGGAGTCGGTAAAAGCTGCCTCTGACGTGTACGCGCCGCTTTCCGGAACTGTGAAGAGCGTCAATGAGAAGCTGAAAAGTTCACCCGAGGCGATCAATCAGTCCGCCTATGATCAGGGGTGGTTCGCGGTCATTGAGATAAAGGACCTGAAAGAAAAGGACGCCCTTATGTCTGCTGCCGCGTATAAAACATATGTAGAAGGGTTGTCGTAATGAATTATATCCCGCACACAGAAAAAGATATCCGGGAAATGCTTGAGGTTATCGGTGTTTCAGGCATAGAAGAGCTTTTTAAGGATATTTCTCCTGAACTCAGGGCCAAGTCGTTTCACCTGCCCGAGGGCAAGTCGGAGTTCGAGGTTTTGGAATATTTGCAGGCCTTGAGCCGTCAGAATACGGAGGGGCTGGTCAGTTTTTTAGGGGCGGGATTTTACGATCATTATATACCGGCGGCGGTCGATGCGCTTTCCAGCCGCTCGGAGTTTTACACCGCCTATACTCCCTATCAGCCGGAGTGTTCGCAGGGGTGGCTGCAGGCAATATATGAGTATCAGACGGCTATCTGCGAGTTGACGGGGCTGGATGTGTCTAACGCGTCGTTATACGACGGCGGGACCGCGCTGTATGAAGCGGCAATGATGTGTGTACGCTCCACCGGCAGGAAGAAAATATTGGTAGATTGCGGGCTTAATTATATATACCGTGTCATGCTCTATACGTATACGTCGAATTTGAACATTGAATTCGTGGAGATCCCCGTTGTGCACGGGCAGAGCTGCAGGGACAGCGTTCAACAGTATCTTGATGAAACAACCGCGGCGGTCGTCATTCAGAATCCGAATTTCTTTGGCGCGATCGACGATCATACCGATATCATAGAAAGAGCGCATCAGATGGGGGCGCTGGTTATCGCTTCCGTATATCCGGTTTCTTTAGGGATAGTAAAGTCGCCCGGTGAAATGGGGGTTGATATCGCTACCGGAGAAGGACAGAGTTTAGGGTTGCCGCTTTCTTTTGGCGGGCCCTACCTGGGATTTATGGCTGTGCGCAGCCAATTGATGCGTCAGATGCCGGGGAGGATCGTCGGCTCGAGCGTGGATAAAGACGGAAAACGGGGGTATGTTTTGACGCTTCAGGCGCGCGAACAGCATATCAGAAGGGAAAAGGCGACTTCGAATATATGTTCTAATGAAGCTCTCTGTGCCTTACGGGCGCTTATTTTCTTGTGTAGCGTCGGACGCAATGGTTTAAAAGAGCTGGCTGAGCTTAATTTCCAAAAGTGCGAGTTTACCAAGGATTGTTTAAGTGAGGTCCCGGGCGTGGAAGTTAAACGCAGCTCGCCTACTTTTAACGAGTTTACGGTTAAGCTGCCGCGAAGCGCGCAAAAGGTTTTTACCGCGATGCTCAAAAAAGGCTTTATCAGCGGCTTTCCCCTCGGACAATTTTATAAAGGCATGGATGATTATCTTTTGGTGACGGTAACGGAAAAAAGGACTAAGGCAGAGATCATGCGGTTTGCGGCAGCTCTCAAGGAGATACTATGCAGTTGATCTATGAGAAGACAGTCCCGGGAAGGCGGGGAGTTAAGCTTCCGCAGAACGATATCCCTGTCAAAAAGAAATTCCCTGAAGAATACCGCAGGGTAGAGCTTGCGCATTTGCCGGAGGTTTCCGAACTGGATGTCGTCAGGCATTTTACCAATTTGTCGCGGCTGAATTACTCCGTTGACGGTAATTTCTATCCGCTTGGCTCCTGCACGATGAAATATAACCCTAAGTTCACGGAAAAAGCGGCAGCCATCGAAGGTTTTGCCGGTTTGCATCCGATGCTCTGCCGTGTGCCGAAAGCAGAGATCCTGGTGCAGGGCGCTTTAGCGGTAGTCGCGGAAATGGAGAGGCTTTTAGGTGAGATCACCGGTATGGCGGCTTTTACAACGCAGCCGTTGGCAGGTGCCCATGGCGAGTTGACCGGCGTCATGTTGATCGCCGCGTATCATAAACATAAGGGGGGAGCCCGTAAATATATCCTTGTCCCTGATTCTTCCCACGGGACTAATCCTGCGAGCGCTGCGATCGCCGGTTATACGGTGGTGGTCATCCCGACGGATAAAGACGGGTACATGGACTTGAATGAGTATAAGAATAAATTAAACACAGATGTCGCCGCGGTGATGCTGACCTGCCCGGATACCTTGGGGATCTTTAATCCCCGGATAAAAGAGATCGCTGACCTGGCACATCAGGCAGGCGCGCTTATGTATTATGACGGGGCAAACCTGAATGCCATGATGGGCAAGGCTCGGCCGGGTGACCTGGGGTTTGATGTGGTGCATCTGAACTTGCATAAAACATTCGCCACGCCGCATGGCGGCGGCGGCCCTGGTGCCGGGCCGGTAGGGGTGAGTTCGCGTTTGGTCGATTTCTTGCCAACCCCCCGGGTGGTCAAGAATAAATCGGGTGAGTATGCGCTTGATTATGAGAATAAAAGATCTATCGGGCATATCGCTCCATTCTTCGGTAATTTTGGTGTCATTTTAAAAGCCTACGCGTATATCCTGTTATTAGGAAAACAGGGGTTGATCGATGCCAGTGAAATCGCTGTTTTGAATGCCAACTATTGCCGCGTGCGGCTTAAAGAATATTATGAACCGGCCTTTGACCGGATATGTATGCATGAGTGCGTATTTTCCGCTTCACGCCAGGCGTCCTGCGGAGTGCATGCTCTCGATATCGCCAAGTTCTTAATTGATAAAGGGTACCACCCGCCGACTATTTATTTTCCCTTGATAGTCAAGGAAGCGTTAATGATCGAACCGACAGAGACAGAGTCGAAAGAGACGCTTGACCGTTTTATCGATACGATGATCGAGATCGCTCGCTTAGCTCAGAATGACCCCGATACCGTGCGGCGTTCGCCGGTAACCATGCCGATCAAACGACTTGATGAAACAAAAGCCGCACGTGAGCCTGACCTGCGCTGGAAACCCAAGGGCTAATTTTAAATCTTAATCAATAATTTGTTGGTATGATTGAGGTCGCTTGGTTAAGGTTAAGATTTTAGTTTGGTTGTTTGGTTAGGTAGATCGGTTCATAAAACCGGACTACTATACCCAACTACAAAACTAACTGCCTTGCCTTTACCTAACTACTTTTTTTGCCATGCTTGTGTCTTTAAATTTATTTCTACCATGAATCAAACCTGGCGTTTCATACAAAGCGGCTCCGCGGATGCTTATACCAATATGGCTTTCGATGAAGCATTATTGCGGCAATTCTCTGCGGGGGGCTGCTCCCCGACACTGCGTGTTTACGGGTGGCTTCCTGCGGCATTTTCCGTAGGCTTGGCCCAAGAGCCGCATGCGGTCTTACGTCTGGAGGAATGCCGGGGAAATAATATCCCTATTGTCAGAAGAATGACCGGGGGAGGGGCGATCTTTCATTGCCATGAACTTACCTATAGCCTGGTTTGCGGTAAAGATGACCTCGGCGCCTGCGGGACTGTTGCCGCTTCTTTTCGCAGGATATGTTCGTTTCTCTTCAATGCGTACCGGGACCTGGGGCTTAAACCGGAATTTTCGATAGAGCGAGCAGCCGGCAAAGTCCTCCCGTGCCGGTTTAATGCGCCTTTTTGTTTCGCGGGGAAAGAAAAATACGATATACTTATCGAAGGGAAGAAGATCGGCGGGAACGCGCAAAAGCGTTCCCGTGGAGTTATTTTTCAGCACGGGAGTATCCCGTTGCAGAATGATATCCAGGCGGCGATCAGCTTCCTCCGTGAGGAGCCGCGAGGGCTGAGCGATGAGGTTTGTTCTCTGGATGAAGCTTTGCGTAGAAAAATAGAGTTCAATGATCTCTCCGGTATTTTAAAGAAAGCTTTTCAACAGACTTTTTCTGTCTGTTTAAAGGATTCCGTTTTTACGCAAGAAGAACACGTCCTGGCGGGCGCGTTACGCCGGGAAAAATATGCCGTGTCCTCTTGGAATAACTCCCGGGAAGGATCTCTCCCGGGAAGTAATAAGGGATGTTATGATGCAGCAGTATTTGAGAAAGCCGCGGTGGCTTAATAAGAAAATAAATTTAGGCGATTGCCAGAGAGTAAAAACCTTACTGAATGGTTTAAAGGTAAATACTGTTTGCCGGGAAGCAAGCTGTCCGAATATCGGTGAATGTTTCGCCAAAGATCAGGCTACGTTCCTTATTTTGGGGACGGCCTGTACCCGTAAATGCAGTTTTTGCGGCGTCAGAAAGGCTCAACCTTTGCCGGTTGATGCCGATGAGCCTTATCGTATCGCGGAGGCGGTACGTAAACTTAAGTTGGCCCATGTCGTTATTACCAGTGTGACTCGGGATGACCTGGAAGATGGCGGAGCCCGGCATTTCGCAGAGACCATCCGCGCGATCCGCGCCGGAGGGGATCCGGTGACGATCGAAGCGCTTATTCCTGATCTTCAGCTTGACAGGCAAGCGCTTGCCGCGGTCGTCGAGGCTGCCCCCGATATTATCGGCCATAATGTTGAATGCGTCCCCCGGTTGTATCGGACGGTGCGCTCAGGCTCGGACTACGCCCGCTCTTTAGCGGTATTGCGCGCGGTCAAAGAAAACAATAGAAATATATATACAAAATCAGGCATTATGTTAGGATTAGGAGAAGCCAAGCCTGAAGTCATCGATGTCTTCTTGGACCTGGTAAGCGCCGGTTGTGATTTTATAAGTATCGGGCAGTATTTATCGCCGAGCGTCTCCCATACGCCGGTTAAAGAATATATTTCTCCTGATGATTTTGAGTATTACCGTCAGCAGGCCCAGGCCGCCGGCTTTCGCCATGTGGTGAGCGGCCCGTATGTCCGCAGTTCGTATTTGGCGGGGGAGTATTTGGGTAAAGAGAGTAACGAATAATTGGTTTAAGGTATTGGGTTAAGGTTAAGATATTAGTTTGGTTGTTAGGTTACGGGGTTGGGTTTTTGAAGCCCAACTACTTTACCCAACTACTAAACTAACTGCTTCCCCCTAACCTTAACCTAACTCCCAAAGATAATTATCTCAATAACGTTTGTAGCTAAGAGGGTTAAGACAATGAGGGTGATTGTGACTGGTGGTGCGGGCTTTATTGGAAGCTGTTTGGTGTGGAAGCTTAATGCCGAAGGGATAACCGATATTATTATCGTCGATGAAAAAGGCTCGCACATAAGCGGCAACCTGAAAGGGAAAAAGTTCTCCTGCTTTATTGAAAAAAATAAGTTCTTAGCGTCTTTGGAAAAGTCGGCGTTACATAAGCGCGGGAATATTGTTGTGCATATGGGGGCTGTGACTTCGACTACCGAGTTGGATGCCTCGTATTTGATCGAAAATAATTATTTGTATACTAAGACGCTGGCGATATGGGCTTTGAAGAAGAGGGTTCCCTTTCTTTACGCGTCGTCTGCTGCTACCTATGGCGACGGAGAATTGGGATATAGTGATGCCGATACTGTCACCCGGAAGTTAAAGCCGCTTAATATGTACGGTTATTCAAAACACGCGTTTGACCTGTGGCTTTTGAATAATAAGCTTGCCGATAAGGTCACCGGTTTTAAATTCTTTAATGTTTTTGGCCCGAATGAATACCATAAAGGGGAGATGAAAAGTGTTATCGCTAAAACTTTCGATCTGGCCGCCGCCGGTAAAACAATGCGGTTATTCAGGTCATATAAAAAAGAATATTCCGACGGGCAGCAGCAGCGCGATTTTATCTACGTTAAAGACGCGGTTGAGATCGTTTATTATTTCATCGAGCATTTGGATAAAAAGGGGATATTTAACGTGGGGACCGGGAAAGCCAGGAGCTGGAACGATGTCGCGACGGCATTGTTCGCCGCCCTCAGGATGCCACCGCGTATCGAGTATATCCCGATGCCGGAGGCGCTGCGCATGCGGTATCAATATTTTACCCAGGCAAGTTTAGTTAAGCTGCGTAAAGCAGGTTGTAAACACCGTTGTTTACGTTTGGAAGATGCTGTCAGGGATTACGCCGGTTATTTAAAAGATCACGCGTATCTGTAAGAAAGTAGAGGGATCGCTATGGCACAAGTAAGATTGAACATTAAACTTCTCGATATGACGCAGAATCCGGTCGCGCTTATTTATGCCGCCTGCCGGCAGTGCTATTCCAGTAAATTCGCCGGGGATATCTTCGCGGAGTCCGCTGAAGATTCCCAAAAGCAGGAAGAGTTTATCCGTAAAGTCGCTGCTTCAGGGCATGAAAGCCCTCTCGAACATGTAAAATTCACTTTTGCTATTGAAGGTGTCTCGCGGGCGTTGACTCATCAGTTGGTGCGCCACAGGATAGCGTCGTATTCCCAGCAGAGCCAGCGGTATGTTAAAGCAAGTTCCTTTAATTATATCATCCCTCCGTCGATAGAAGAGGATAAGCCCCTGTGCGGCAAATTCACCAAGATCATGGATGATATCCAGAAACATTATGACGAGATGCTGGAGGCTTTTAAAGCAAAAGGCAAGGCCGGAGAAGCGGCAAATCAGGACGTGCGCTTTTTGCTTCCTCAGGCGGCAGAGACTAAGATCGTGGTAACGATGAATTGCCGTGAACTCATTCATTTCTTTGAACAGCGTTGTTGCACCCGCGCACAGTGGGAGATACGTTGTTTAGCTTCGAAGATGCTGGAGATCTGTAAGATGAACCTGCCTTCGGTTTTCTCTGAGGTGGGAGCAAAATGCGAAAAATTGAGCTATTGCCCTGAATCTAAACAATTTAGCTGCGGGAAGTATCCGGTTAAAGATGAAGTGATAAAGGGATAAAGGAGCGCGCCGTCATATGAAGATCCTGGTAGCGGTGATCTGTGAGCATTCCTGGGTTGAGGATGGTTGCTTGAGCGTTTGCAGGGCATTTGATACTCTCTCTGCCGTCAGTTTTCCGTATAGTGTCCCTCGCTTAAGCGTGGCGCTCAGGGTGCTTTTACGCAGGACAGAGACAGGAGATCATCGCATCAATGTCTCCCTCTCAGATGCCGACGGTAAGAAGCTCATGAATACCGATCTGAGCGTTACCATGCAGCTTGCCGCAGGCGCTGTCCCGGAATCTTCATTTTCATTCGCTCTTAACGGCCAAAATGTTGTTTTTTCTTCCCCCGGAGATTACGTGGTCGATGTAGTTATTGATGGAAAAGTTGAAGCGAGTATCCCTTTGTATGTGAAAGAAAAGCAGCCACCCGCAGCGTAGTCTATCGGAAATTTCCTTCCCCGGTTATTATCCCTGAAGTTTTTTGAAAAAGGAACGAGTGTGTTTTTGCGCCTCTTTTTCGCGATTCCCGGCATGGTAAGTATCTGCAAGGAATTAAATAGGCGGTTTTTGTGTAAAATGCTTTTAACTGATTGCAACAGGACGATTTATGTGTAATAAATTTAGTTCTATTGCGGTTGACATGGGTGAGTTTCTACTATATAATTATAATTCTATAAGAGCGAATAAAATTATTAAAATTGAAAGGTAAAAATGGAATTAAATGAGATCATTGAACAACGCAAGGCCAAGTTAGAAGCGTTGAAAGCGAAGAATATCAGTGTTTATCCCAGCAAGGTTACCGCGGGCACTGATATCGCTCTTGTTTTGAACACGTTTGAGGAAACAAAAAAAGCCTCGGTATGCGGCCGCATTTACGCTAAGCGTTCTCATGGGAAAGTGGTTTTTATTGACCTGCGGGACAGGACCGGCAGGATCCAATTATATATTAAATCTGATTTCATCGGGCAAGAAGATTTTGCGCTTTTGGATAATATCGATATTGCCGATTTTTTAAGTGTTACGGGGGAGTTGTTCAAGACCCATACCGGCGAGCCGACGATAAAAGTAGAGGCATATGCCGTTATTTCAAAGGCGCTTCGGCCCCTTCCGGAAAAATGGCATGGTTTAAAAGACGTTGACCTGCGTTACCGTCAGCGTTACTTGGACCTTATTGCCAACCAGGAAGTGAAATCGGTGTTCTTGGCGCGTTCAAAGATCATTAAAGCGGTCAGGGGTTTTCTTGATAATAAAGATTTCCTGGAAGTCGAAACTCCGATGATGCATCCGATAGCCGGAGGCGCTGCCGGAAGGCCTTTTCAGACGCACCATAATGTGTATGATGCGGACCTGTTCTTAAGGATCGCCCCGGAATTATATTTAAAGCG
>CAZPNW010000228.1:0-8471 GCA_964588175.1 uncultured Planctomycetales bacterium | reverse complement strand
CCATGGATATTATATTCTGCCGCAATGTTTTCATTTATTTTACCCGCAGCCTCCAGGACCAGCTCCTCATGAAATTCTTCCATTCATTGAAAACCGGCGGCTACCTGGTCATGGGGATCACGGAGACCATGTGGCCGGAAGCTAAGGAGATCTTTGAAGAAGTCAGCGCCAACTGCCGGATCTACCGCAAACGCGCCGTAACCTGAACGCATACGCCTTCCCTTTTTTATCCGCATTTATGATTTCATCAGCATTAACGCTTCCGAACGCGTCTTCTGATTATTCTCGAATATTCCCCGTACCGCTGAAGTAACCGTAAACGTGCCCGGCTTTTTTACTCCCCGCATCGACATGCATAAATGCTCCGCCTCGATCACCACCATGACACCCAAAGGTTTAAGCTTTCTCATAATGATCTCTGCGACCTGTGTCGTCAACCGCTCCTGGACCTGAGGCCGGCGGGATAAAATATCAACCACGCGCGCCAATTTACTCAAGCCGGTGACCCTGCCGTGTTTCGGGATATACGCAATATGCGCTCTGCCCATAAAAGGCAAAAGATGATGTTCACAAACGCTATAGAGCGGGATATCTTTCAGTAAAACAATTTCACTATGCTTTTGATCCAAGATAACTTCCATCTCTTCTTCCGGGTCCTGGTGGATCCCCGCGAATATTTCTCCGTACATTTCCGCGACGCGTTTAGGAGTATCCAAGAGGTCCTTTCTCCTGGGGTTTTCGCCGATCGCTTCAAGTATATCCCTGACTGCCTTTTCGATCTTTTTTACATCCATGCACACCTCGCTTTTACTTACCGACGCAAAACTCACTGAAGATCTTTTCCAGGAGATCTTCCGAGAAGCGTTTACCGAGAAGTTCATCCAGGCACGATAATGCCTCTTTAATATCTTGAGCGACATACTCAAGCGATAAGCCTTCTCTCGAAGAACGCAGCGCGCTCCCGATAGTGCGCTGCGCCTGGAGCACTGCCTGCTGGTGGCGGGTATTAATAAACGACGGGGACCCCCCGGCAGATACCCGGCCCGTTCTGACCAGGTCCTCGATCAAGCGCTCCAAATGATCTATATTCTTTGATTGCTTCGCAGAAACAGAAACATTCAAGGGGAACCGTTTAATAACTATCTCATTCTGGATACGGGTTTTTAGATCAATTTTATTAAAGACCGCGATAACCGGCTTATTTTTCTTAAGCACGGCGCGCATGAAGGCCTCATCATCAGCGCGTAACCGTCGAGCTGCATCAAAGACCGCGATAACCAGGTCAGCCGCGTCAATACTCCGGCGGCTGCGCTCCACGGCTTTTCTTTCGATCAGATCACGCGGCTCAATAATACCGGCAGTATCGACGATCCGTACCGGGATGCCCTTAATATCAATGACCTCTTCAATAATGTCCCGGGTCGTTCCGGCAACGGAAGTCACAATAGAACGCTCTTTTCTTAACAGGGCGTTCAAAAGAGACGACTTGCCGGCATTAGGCATTCCGCAAATAACAGTATGGATCCCTTCGCGATATACCCGGCTGTGTTTTGCTTCTTCAAGCATACAGCCGAGCCTGGACTGAATATCTTCCAACCCGCGGAAAATTTCTTTTTTCCCCGCTTCCCCCAAGTCTTCTTCCGGGAAATCGATCTGCGCTTCAATAACTGCCAAGGCTTTGACAATATCATCCCGGAGAGAATTGATCTGCCGGGAAAGAAGCCCTTTGAGCTGCTGGAGGCCAAGCTTCAAGGCAGAATCGGTTTTTGCTTTAATGATATCCAGGACAGCCTCTGCCTGGGACAGATCGATCCTTCCGTTTAAGAATGCCCTTTTGGTAAATTCTCCGGGTTCTGCTAAACGGCAGTTTTTTTCGAGAACAACATCTAAGACTGCCCGCGCGGCAACATAGCCTCCATGGCAGCTGATTTCCACGACATCTTCCCTCGTATAGCTTTTCGGGGAACGCATCACGGTCACAAGGGCCTCATCAATAATATTTTCTTTCAGGGCAGGAGTTTTACCGGAAAGGCGTCTGATCTGCGCCGGGTGGCCGATAGACTGACCCACGCCATTCTTACCCGCGACAACCCATCCATAATGGACCGTATAACTCTTGCATTGCGAAGGCTTAATTGCGCTTTGCGCGACAAAAACACTATCGGCGATCAGGCAAGCCTGCGGGCCGCTTATTTTAATAATACCGATTGCCGATTCACCCGCAGCCGTAGCTATCGCGGCTATCGTATCTTTCAGAGAAGACTTCAAAACCATACCTCACTGCTCAATTTTAAAAAGTACAAGGAATTAAAATAAAAATTATTTATAAAACTCTTTATTATCTTATTAAAATTAATTGCCGGGTACTATCGCCCTTTACAAACAAAATCATATGTTTTCATTACATCCGTCATTATACCGCCCTCAAGACCCGGGAAACTCCCATGAGATCAGCTTTTTCCAATTCAACGCCTGTCCTAAAATTATCGGGCCCTTCCAAATTTGACCATGCGACAGAACCTCGCGTGTAAAGCGGCTGCCCCTGGTCGGGAACAGAAAGCCACATCTCAAACGGCGTATGCGGAGGATACCAATCTCTCGTCATTAAACCCAGACCTTTAGCACTGATATCCTGCACCTGCGCGGAATCTTCCTTATTGGAATCCAACGCTAACAGTTTTAACGATAAACTAACCGAAAACCGCTCAAAAGTCCTTTTATCATCGAAACCTTCTTCGCGCATAACAATACCTCCTCCTTTTTTAATATCATCTTTCCACCATTGCCGGTTGAGCTGGCCGGAATATTGCGTTCGGATAAATTGATATAACTTCTCCTTATCCTGGTCTTTGAGGGCTTTGAAACAAAAACCATACACGCTCGTATCAAGAACACGCTTCTGCCATACGATCCAAAGCTCTGCTTCAAAAGTAAACCCCTCAGAAATCATTATATGCATTTTTAAGAATTTATCCAGCACTAAATGTTTTTTTAGGACAATGCTGCCCCCTTTAAAATTGATATCTTTAACCTGCGCATCGGCATATACATAAGCCCCCTCCAGCTTTATTTTACAATCCTTATTGATCTGCCACCTTGTCAGATGCCTGCGCTCATCCATAGAAACCTCACCTGCCTTTCTTTTTGGTTTTGATATACGGTATAAGAAATTTCATCGCCCACCTCGGATCAATGGCCGGGGATTTTCCACAACCCTTTGACGTATTTTCTCAATACTTATCGGCCGCATCGGATCATCCCTCAAGGCCCCCTGCTCCTTTTCTTCTGCCGGCGCAGATAACGAAAAGGCAGCCCCGGTAAAATCATCAGCCTTAATAGATTTAATTCTCTGAGCTAATGTTGCAACCTCTTTTAAGAATGCGTCCTGCATAAAAGGCGTAACCAGTATCGCCGCGTCAGACAATAGATCTTCCATTAAATTCAGCCGCTTCGCTTTTCTTTTTCTCAAAAGCTCCTTCACTGTTTTATCGGTATTGGCATATGCCGCGTGCATACAAAGCTGTTTATAGACGATTTCTGCGCGCTCCCGGAACTTACGGATGATTTCTTTATCGCGTTCCAGAGAAATGATCTCACTACCCCAAGTCCGCAACGTTTCATCAAGGTTGTGTCGAAGCACCGTAATATTCCGAGAAACCCCAAAACGCCGGGTAAAGTCTTCTGCCCTTTCCTGCCACTGACGGCATACAAGAGGAACCCTGACCAGGTCATAATACTCTTCCGCTTTTATCTCTTGAGGCGACTTCAACCGGAGCAATGACTCGGAGAAAACACCCGAAACATTTTCATGATCACGCAACAGGGCTTCCTCAAAGCTCCGGCGCTCCTGTTCTCTGCAGATATCGACGATCATCGGCTCTTCCTTGAAACGCTCTTTCCAGGACTGATACACATCGCGCGGATGCCCAAAGAGTGTGCCTTCAATACGCTGCTGCAACGCGGCTGGCAACGCATGGCGCAAACGCCAAAGCCCGCAGAGATATAACACCTGTTCCCGGGACCAATTACGGACAACGCGCTTTTCTATCGACGCTAATACTTTATGGACAAGCGACGGCATAAGGCAAAGCAGAGAATGCACTTCCTGCCGGTGGCGGGTCTGGATATCTATATACTTCAACCCGCACGCCGCTCGCTCTTGTTTATTAAGATACCGGATATATTCTCCATGGTTTGTTATGCTGGCTGCCATCAAGATCGCGCGGGGATACTCTAATTCTAACCGTTTACGCGTATCAGGATACTCATGGCGCACTATTGCAACAAGCGCCTGCTTCTTTGCGTCCCCTATCAGCTGCTGCATCCAACTGCGGTGGTTATCTGAAAAAATACTACAGAGCAGTGAAAAGTCCTTACCATGATCAAAGCGTTTCCGGGTACGAGCGATCATCACGGTAATATACGGATGCTGCAGCAATGCATCATATACCCTGCGCTCGGTCGTCCCCGGGCGCAGCGCCCTATCCGGAGACCCGGCAAGCTCATGCAGCGTATTAATGAATGCTCTTTCTTTCTGTAATTTTCTTTCCGCGTCATTAGCGATACGAAGCCGCATATGCACGCTCGGCAGCATAGGATAATCGCGGATAATTTCTTCGACTGCCTGCGGGCTTAAACTCGGCATCAGTTTTTTTAAATAATAGCTTCTATAATAATATTTTTCCGCCATAGGCCAGCGCTGCGGACTATCCCATTGCAAAAATGCCTCGAAAGCTTCTTTTATTGCAGGGATCCGGCTAAATTGAAAAAGCGCTTGTATAACGCGGCGGCTCTGTTTATCATGGCCTTTTAACACCTGCCAATTGCCGCGCGAAAGCTTTTCAAGCGCTTCCTGATGCTCCATCACCAGCTCATCGACGCTGTTTAAACTGTCTGAACATAAGACCGGATACAGTAAGATCAATTGCCGCACATACCCGGGGTCAGCCTGGGCGTACATATAGAGTATCCACGACAAACTGACCGCGTCATCGATATTCTGATATAAATGCTGCGGCTGCTCCCTGATACGTTTACGCATAGGCTCGATCCATTTATAATAGCCCTGGATCACCGGATCGTTCTGTATAAAATTCACCACAGTGTGGCTGCGTTCAATTACCGCGTTATAACAGATCTGCAGCTCGGCAGGCAGCTTTGTGACCGTAAAAGGGTCATGCGAGCAAAAACGAGAGAATATCTGCAATTCGACCTTTCGCGCATCCCTGATACGCTCTTTTCCCCAGCCACGCTTATTATTCGCGATACAATACTCCACCCTTTTTCGCAGCCCTTCGAAAGCATCCGGGTCGCTCTTTCGGATATAACGGGCTATCCATCGAGTAATAAAGAAAGCCGACTTATCATCCCATACAGCGCCGGCCCCTTGGAAATCCTGCATAGGACTTAAAGATTGGTTCCTCAAAGTATCTAAATAGGGACGGAATATCCTCTCTTTATTCTTCACGGGGGAAGAAGCGCTTAATATATCGCGATAAACGTTATTTACCTGGCGCTGGATAAAACGATACATATAGTCGTATGAAAACCATTCGTAGCCGCGGGAGTCCGTTGAAGTAAGCGCGTACACTTTCTGCTGCAGCGACCGCCCACCCGGATCATCGGACGCCACAACCCTGATCCCATTGACACCCATTTCTGAAATATGCTGTATGACATGAAAACGCAAACGCTGCAATGCCACAGAAACATCACCCAGGCTCTGGGGGATCGCCAAGAACTCAACTGAAGCATATCCGCGGGCGGGGCAGCCGACACCATGACGCATGAGTAAAGAGATAAATTCCGGCGCCTCCCAGAAAACTTCCTTAAAATACGCTGACGTATGATCCTGCTTCCCGATAGCAAGGCAATAATGCCCTTCCTCTATACACTCGATCTGCCCTCCCATGATATGCTGGAATCTTTTCGCTATATACAAAAGCTGCGGGTCAGCCTCATCATCATCAACCGCGACAACCAGGTTCAAGTCGCTCCTGCCTTTTCGGCCAAGCCCCACATATCCTAGACTTCCCATAATAGAGACCTCATAGGAGCAAAAGACCTTTCCAAAAGGATTCTTGCGGATTAAAAATTCACGCAGCTCTTCTGCCAACGCTTCTTTTTCCTGCCGGGAGAAGACAGAAGAAAAATCAATATCCGGATGCTGCTCCGGTAAGAACATATCTGCGATATCGCTTTTTACCCTCTCAATGAGAAAGGTTTCCATCTGCATAAAACGTTCAAGCGGATCTTCAAATCTACCCAATCTGTCCTCAAAAGTAACGAAAGAACCACCCTTATCAGAAACAGACTGTCCGCGGTCTTTTTTATAATAGGGTTCCGATAACGACAGGTTCTTTTTTGCTTCCCGTTCCCTGCCGAATTTTCCCGTGAGAAAAAACTTCCTGACCCCGGAAATAACATAACGCTCCAGGTCATCTTCGGAATCAGGCTCATAGCCGTTGACATGGATGATCTCCAGAAGCGATAACCTGGCATCTCCCAGTTCATCGCTTAAGAAAAATTCTTCTTCATAGGTTAACTTTCGCGGCAGCCTGTCCGCTCCCGCAGGAGACCTTACCAGAGCGATGACCCGGGGCAGGAAATATTCAATAAGCTCATCCCTGGAGCGTAGGTCGCCTTGAGCCGACAAATTCCAGAGCTCGAGGATGTCACTGCCCTCCTTCTCACGGCTGTTTTGCTGGACAACTCTGCTAAACTGAGAAAAAGCAAACCCTTCCGAACCCGACGACTGCTTCCCCCTGTTACCCGGGATCTTTCCTGAACGCAGCGCCGACTCCCGGGAAGAATGACTACCATGGAGAGGGATAGATCCGCAATTAGGAACCTGGGGAGCGGGAAGCATATGCCCGCATCCATACACATCGGTCAAGGCATGGTACAATTGCGGATGTAACCGGTAAAACTTCTTACGGCCCTCTTTTTCTTCCGGGGGGATGGCGCGATAAGCCTCCAGCGCGGACTCTTGAGTCGGAAATCTCCTGCTGAACTTCAGCGAACGCGGGATAGCGATCCCGTATTCCAAACACGCCCGGACCAAAAACGGATCACTCACGATAAGCTCTGAAAGGATACGCTGATCAACAGGGATACTACGCAGCGACTCATAAGCCTTGCGTGAATTCGGGAAATAATACGCATAACCGTCATAATCCGCAGACGCAAGGATACCTTCACACGCCCTATCCTGCCGGCGGGCAGCTGCTCTTTTGGCTTCATGTATCGCCGCCATATCGGGACGATGAGACAGCAACGCATTAACAGAAACAGTATCATCTTTCAATACCGCATAAAAAAGCTCCTGGCGCTTGTCCCGCAGTAAAGCCAGATACTGGCCTGCGCCCAAAGCGTGTTTAAAAACCCCCCTTTGCAGTAAAAGGCACTGCCCGGCATCCGATAAACAAGCGGCTTCCTGCACCATAGCCAGATAAAGATCATACGCCCTCACAGCGGCTTTTGAAGCATCAAAATACTCAAAGAATTCATAGTAACCGAATGAATCAAGCGATTCCATTAACGAAGCGTGCGCCGGGGTAAGATATTGGTTCTTTTTTAAATTTGAAAGGCGCGCTTCTCTTTCTTTTTTAGCAACCGTAGTATCGAACCAGTAATTTACCACCTCGGAGGCAAACATCTCTTCGAAACCAACCTTTACAAACGCCTGGGCCACGAACGCCTTCATCCTGTCAATACGCGGCAGGGCAAGCTTCTGGCGCGCGGCAAAGTTTTCCCGGTCGCGCTTGATAACATCTACCGCCATACCTAAACTGATATCATGTTCATCAGCGGCCAAAAGAAGAGCCTCACGGCTGAAGCCGCGGGCAATGATCTTAGCGACCGCTCCTGGCTCTATATCAAGGGCCTCCACCTGCGCTTTCTTTTGTTTTATACGCTCAACATCCGTGGGGCTAAACACCAACTCCTGCGCTTTGAAATTACGCGCCGACCGCACTATTTCCGCGGATAAAATACCGTTTTCCCTAAGCCGCTCCAGGCATAACCCCCAATACCATTTCATATCTTTACCGGAGACAACTTTTGCCAGAGCTTCAATTAATTCAACGCCCAGGGTAAGTTTATACCGGGATAATTGCTGCCGAAACATTTCGCGCATCCGCTCACGCAGGAACGAGATCTCCCGCGCCATCATCCGGTTAAAAACCTGCGGATACACCCGTAAAAGAAAGCCCACTCCGGAAAGGTCGACCCTATGAGGATCATTCCTGAGTTCCTGCACCGTCGGGATATACCAGCCGAATTCCCTGACCCGGGGATTGGTATGAATTAATTGGAATGGATTCACCAGCGTGCGCGCGGCGCGATGCGCGATATCTTCGTTCAGGCCGCTTTCGATCAGCCGATGCCGCAGGATATCCAAGGCAACCGGATCGTAATAAGAAAGCGCGGCGGCGGGCTCATCAGCCAGAGAGACTTGTTTCCCCGCTATC
>CAZPNW010000227.1:0-10178 GCA_964588175.1 uncultured Planctomycetales bacterium | reverse complement strand
TGCGCGTCATTGATCAGTATTGTTTCGCAGCGGCTGGCGCGCAGGATATGCGGGCATTGTAAGGAGAGGCTTCCTTCATTGCCTTATTTTCACGGCCGCGGCTGCAAAGAATGTATGCAAACCGGCTACAAGGGGAGGGTTTTGATCACTGAGATCCTGTATTTGACCCCGCATATTAAAGAAGTGATCCTTTCTAAACAGATATCGGAGAATAAGATCAAAGAGATCTCCCGCGCCGAAGGGATGAAAACCCTTCGGGAGGCCGGCGATGACCTTTGTCGCCTCGGGATAACGACGATCGATGAAGTCATGCGGGTCACGCCGATAGATTAAATACGGGAAATACACATGAGTTATCAAAAGCTTAATTTAGGTAAGATCTTAATGGACGATAATAAGCTTTCGCTTGATGATCTGGAGCAGGCGTTTACGATTCAATTAAAGACCTGCAAATATATTAGGGAAGTATTGATAAGTGAGGGGTTGCTTGCTGAAGAGGAGATCCTGGCATCGGTGGCGGCGCATCTGAATATCCCTTTTCTTGACTCGTTGAAATTTGAGCCTGACCGTAAAGCATTACAGGTGGTCCCTGAAGCGCTGGCGCGGCAGTATTCTATTTTTCCTTTATATAAAATATGGGATACCCTGCATATCGCAGTCGCCGATTCCCTGGATATCTTTGCCATTGATAACCTGCGGATAGCCGTTAATAGTGAAATAAAACAGGTTTTAACGCAGCGCAAATCATTACTCGAGTGCATCAATAATTACTATTCAAAGCTTCAGACATTGCCGGAGATCCTTCAGTCCGATGTAACAGCTGCCGGTTCCGCCAAAGACAGTGCTGTCGCTGATTCTCAGACGTTGATCCAGGAAAGCCAGGCTGAGCCTATTGTCGAGGCGGTCAATCGTATTATTGAGGAAGCTATTTCCAAGCGCGCCTCCGATATCCATGTTGAACCATCGGCCGAAGATTTGACCATTCGTTACCGTATTGATGGGATACTGCGTACCGTTTATGCGTTGCCGAAAAGGACGCAACGGGGTGTTGCGGCCCGCTTAAAGATCATTTCCGACTTGGATATCACTAAGTTTTATCTTCCTCAGGATGGCAGGTTCCATCTGATGGTGCAGGGAAAGGAGATTGATTTCCGCGTATCTTCTTTGCCGACACTCTTTGGAGAAAAGTTTGTTTTAAGGATCTTAGATAAGACCGGCGCCATCGTTAGTTTAACCGATCTGGGGTTTTCTGAACATTCCTTGAAGCTGGTGAAAACGGCAATGGCTAAAGACCATGGGATGATCTTAATGACCGGCCCGACAGGCAGCGGTAAATCGACAACGCTTTATTCAATACTCAATGAGATGAATACCCTGGAGCGCCATATTGTGACTATTGAAGATCCTGTGGAGTATCAGTTAAACGGCATAAGCCAGGCTCAGATCAAGGCCGAGATTGATTTTACCTTTGCGGCTGCCTTGCGGGGAATATTACGGCAGAGCCCGGATATTATAATGGTCGGTGAGATCCGTGATTCGGAAACCGCGGATATCGCGATCAAAGCGTCGCTTATCGGGCAGTTGATCTTAAGTACGTTGCATACGAATGACGCGGTCAGCGCTTTTGCGCGATTGATCGATATGGGCATTGAACGGTACCTGGTTGCGTCTGCGCTTATCCTTGTCTGTGCCCAGCGGCTGTGCCGCAAGATATGCCCTCATTGTAAAGAGCCTTTGGAATCAGTCCCGGAACCTATCCTCCATGATTTAGGGATGGACCTTGATCCGGGATTACAATTTTATCACGGCAGGGGATGCGGGAATTGTTTTAATACCGGCTATAAAGGCAGAGTAGCGCTTTTAGAAGCGTTGCAGGTTGAAGATTATATCCGGGAGATGATCATCCGGGAAGACCCTTTTGAGCAGATCAAAACAAAAGCGATCCGTGACGGTAAACTTATCACGCTGCGCAGTGACGGCATCAGTAAGATAAAAGCGGGTATTACGACTATTGAAGAGGTCTACCGCGTGACTTCTAAAGAGTAAGCCTATGGAAACGGAAAACCAGGAAAACCTGATCTATAAAGATGATTTAACGGGATTTTATAACCGGCGTTACCTTTATTCATGGCTGCCGAAAAAGATCCAGGAGATCCAGTCACGCAAAAGTAAGCTGTGGCTGTTCATGCTGGATATCGATTTCTTTAAAAAGATCAATGATACGTACGGGCATTTAAGCGGAGATGAGATCATTAAGGATGTGTCGGTCATACTGGGAGAAAATGTTAAACTGGAAGATATCCGGGTGCGCTATGCCGGAGATGAATTTACGATCATTATCGCTGATGCCGAAGCGACCGATGTCATTAGTATCGCTGAACGCCTTGTTGCCAAGATCGCGGGCCATCGGTTTAAAGAAATTCATTCCGGGAAAGAAATACACTTGACGGTGAGCGTCGGGATCGCCGGTTGCCCGCAGGATACCTTGAATCATATCGAGTTGATCAATCTTGCCGATAAAGCCTTGTATATTTCCAAACAAAAAGGCAAAAATTGTATTTCAACTGTTTCTGAAATCACTCCTGATTCTTTCTGGAAAAAAAGTTTTCTTGAGCGTTTCCCCTGCCAGGTGTTTTCCGGCAGGAGCGCAGAGATTTCCCTGCTGAATGAGTGCCTTGCCCGCGCGGCTGAATCAAAGGCATTGCTGGTACTGGCAAGCGGCGAATTAGGGGTCGGTAAGAGCAGGTTTTTGACTGAATTCGAGCGCACTATCCGTACTCTTGAGATTGTGAGTTTATCCGTGCATTGCGCGGATAAACATTTCAATCAGGCTTTTTATGCGGCCGGTGAATTGTTGGACGCTTATTTTTCCGATAAAGATGAAATCCCGCAAGAGTTCCTGGCGGATATCGCTGATAATGAACTCGCCGAATTATGCACGTTTCTTCCGGTATTGAAAAATAATCTCAAAGGCCGTCAGGTCATTGAGAAGGCCTGCGGAGAAAAGAATGATCTGAGTGAAGCCCTGATCAAGCTCTTGATCAATATGTCGAAGTATAAGCCGCTGTGTATCACGATCGATGACATGCAATATATCGATAAGCAAAGCCTTGAAGTTATTCTATGCCTCATCCAGGAGCACCCTCACCTGCGGATGCTCGTGGCGGGGACTTACAGCCCTGCGGAATTATCTATCCCTAAGGTCGGGGAATCGGCATTAGGGGCTATTATGAAAACAGTGGCATTCAAAAAAATAGCCCAGAATATCGAACTGCAGAATTTGAACGAAGCAGGGGTCAATGAGATGGTATCGGCTATTTTCTTGAATGTCACGCTCTCTACCGGATTTGTCAATCTTATCTATAAAAAGACCCAAGGTAATCCTCTGTTTGTCGAAGAGCTTTCAAAATACCTGATCGAGAAAGAGTTTATTTATTACCGGGAAGGAAAGTGGCTTAAAAAGGATATTTCTGACGGGCTTCTGCCGGGTTCTATAGAGGACGTCATCAAAAGCCGTATTGCCGATTTGGATGATGAATCAAAAGAGATGATCTTAAAGGCCGCGGTAATCGGAGAGGATTTTCAGGTAGATTTACTGCGCAAGATCGACAGCCAGGACCGCGGGTATGTTGTTGACCTGATCGAATCAGCCAAGAAAATCGGGTTAGTCTTTGAAAAGGGCAACCAAGGCAATGATGAATTCAGTTTCGCCACAGGCGCGATCCGTAATATCCTGTTTAAAGCTATCGGCGGTGAGCGGGTGAAGAATATATATTCGCGGGTCGGCCAGATAAAGGAAAGCCTCTATCCGGGCAAGCTCGATGCTATTGCGGGGGAATTGTATTATAACTTTAAGAAAGCCGAAGATGTCGCCCGCGCGGATCAATATGCCAAAATGGCCAAAGAAGGCAAAAACGCATTATATGACCGTACGATGAAATATGCCCAGACATTACTGGAAGATGCCTCCCGCGAGAAAATGGTCTTGCCGTTAAGCAAGAAAGCGTGGAGCATTGTTCCCGGGCTTATTAAGAATTTATATATGGCCGGGGTGAATTATGCCCTTTATCCGCCGCAAAGTAAGATGCGTACGCAGTCAATCGAGGAGATATTCAGGAAAGTTTCCGATATTTTACAGGAGACAAACATCCTTACTATTGCTGTCGTTGAGGCAAACATAGTGGTGAATAATAAAAGGGTCGGGAAAGAATTGCCGGGTTTTTTTGCCCAATCGTTTGTTCCTGCTATGAATAACTTGAATATTGAGAGCGTCACGGTGCATAAAGGAGTGACCCTTCAGGAGTTAACGGTTTTAGTCGGGATCATCAGCGCCCCGGAGCCGCCGGAAGAAGGTATCCCTGAAGTATTAAAACGTCAGAAAACGGCTCATATCCAGATCAATGAAATAACCTATAATGTCACTCGCCAGAAATCAAAGGAAAAAGAAGGGCTGCAGGAGCTCATGTTGATCGATTACCTTATGGGTAAAATGCAACCCGATGAAAATAAAATTGATTTATCTGCTGCGTTATCAGATCATGCCCCTGAGATCGCCCGGGCGCTTGAACAGCTCGGTGAGCAGGCCAGCAAAGACTCAGTGGGCGATAAGGAAGCAATAAAAGCAGATGTGATGGCTAAAAGCCTGCAGCAGATCGGCAGTCAATTCTCAGGACAGGGCGCTGATTGGGCAAAATATAAAGAAGGGATGCTTAAAACCATCCTTTCAATAGACCCTGGCTTACGGGCGAAGATGTTCTTAAATCAGGAAGCGCTTTTAGAAACCGGGGATACGAAATTCGATATTTTCAAGGAATTAAACCCGGAATTGCCCGATAATATTATTATTGAGGTTATAAAGAATTACTATGCGCAGCCGGATACTGATATCCGCAAGATGAAAAATATGATCGGGCGTTTCTTGTCGAACCCCGGAAAGAAAGAGTTGCTTCTGCCCCGTATTAAAGAAGAATTGCGCCAGGCCGGAGCTACCAAGGAAGAATGTGATTGGATGCTGCACGATATTTCCTGGGATGAGTTGACGCTGGATGATAAATTGCGTTATATCGTTGAAACACCGGTTAAGACGCTCATTCGCCTGTTGCCGGTCATTAAAATCGGCCCGGTCATTAAGGAACTCTTATTTTTGGAACAAGATAAACCGGTCAATGCGGTGGAGCATAAGTTTTTAAAGATCTTTGAGGATGTTGAGATTAACGAGGGGGTCTTTATAAATCATTTCGCGGATATCCTGGGTATCTACCTGAAGGATTCTCCGGAAAAGAGGTTCCCGAAATTCCTGGGGAACCTTGTGGACTTTGCTTCTGAGCATCGTGTGCGTGTTCCAGCATTTACCCTGATCGCTTCCAACGTATTGGTGGAGAGCGTCAAAAGGTTTATCCATACCGATAGGATCCCGTTGGCCAAACAGGTGTTGCAGGTGTATGCGCACAGTACGCAGTCACCCGCGCCTTTTTCAAACAACCTGGAGTCAGTACATTCTTTTTTAGTTGAAGAATTGATGTCGAAGATCGACGCGAATTCGAGTTTAGAAGAATTGCTGGAAGTTTTGATGGTCTTTCGGGAACGCTCCGCCCAGCTCCTGATCGATAAGGCATTATGTGAGACCGGGGTCCCCCAGGGGAAATATTTTGAAGCATATTTACACCGGCGTACCATTGGCAGGGTTTTAAACCTGCTTATCAATGAGAACGTGGTTGATCAATATATGAAAGAGAAGCTGACCAATTCTCCGGTATATATTATCAAGAATTTGATGGAACTTATCGGCACCATGGAAAATGAATATGCGGTAAAGATGATGCGCCTGCCTTTGGCTCATGCTGAGCAAGGGACCCGCCGCAAGGCGGTTTTTACGTTAGGTAAAATGAAAGGGATGGCAAGTGCCGAGATCTTGGGGGAAACCCTCAAGGATCCTGACCCTGTTATTGCCCGGGAAGCTTTACAGGCTTTAAAGAACAGGAAAGATCCCGCTGCGGCTCAAGTACTTAAATTCACGTCGCAGGATAAGGATCTGCCTGTGGATATCCGAAAAGAATTATGGGGTTCTCAAGGCGGTGAAGGATAATACATGGAAAAGAAAATTACTTCCTCTCCAATCGTCGGTAAAATAAGCCTTTTTGGCCAGGTATTGCTGAAGAAAGGGATGATCACCAACGAGCAGTTGAAAGAAGCTGTTTCTATTCAGAAGAATAAGGCGGGAAAATTGGGGGATATTTTAGTTCAGTTAGGGTATATTTCTCAGGAATTATTGGCGATAGCCCTTGCCAGCCAGATAGATTATGTGTTTCTTCCGATAGAAAGGTATAAGCTGGCCAAAGATACAGTGCGGTTGATCCCTAAAGAGTTGGCGTATAAATATCTCTGTGTCGCCCTTGAAAAGATGGGTACGGTATTAACGATCGTATCGGCTGATGCTTTAGACGAAAAAGCCCGCGATGAGCTGTCTGCCGCGACGCATTGCAGGATCATACCTATGCTGGGAACGAAAGACCAGCTGGAGAATGTTTTAATGAAGTTTTATTAATAGCTCAAAGAGGTCCGTATGCCTAAATTTTCCTATAGCGCCCGCGATGACGAATCCCGGCTTGTTGCCGGTACTATCACTGCGTCTGATAAAACCGTTGTTGTTAAAGAACTCAAAAAACGCAACCTTACGATCATTGATATCGTCCAGGAAGGCCATGAAAAGAAGTTGAGTGTTATCCAGGCTAAAGGCCGTATCCGGCCAATGGACCTGGTTGTTTTTTCCCGGCAGCTGGCAACGCTCATTGATTCGGGCGTTTCTCTTATTGTCGGATTAAACATCATTTATGCCCAGACAGAGAATCCTTATTTTAAAAAGGTCATTTCTCAGATAAAGAATGATATTGAAGGCGGCAATGGTTTGTCCTTTTCATTCTCAAAATACCCTCACGTATTCCCTGTTATATTCGTGAATATGATCAGGGCGGGGGAGTCCAGCGGCAGTTTAAATGAGATATTGGAGCGGGTCTCCGATTATTTCGAGCGCACCGAGAACTTGAGGAGGAAAATAAAATCGAGCCTTACCTACCCTGTTTTGATCGTCGGTATGGCGGTGGTCATCTTGACGTTTTTAATGGTCAAAGTCGTTCCGACTTTTAAGAATATATTTTTGAGCCTTGGAGGAAGCCTTCCGCTGCCGACACAGATATTGATCACGGCAAGCGATGCGTCAGTCCGGTTCTTTCCTTATATTGTCGTTTCTTTGGTCATTATCTGCCTGGGTTTGACGAGGTATATCCATACGGAATCCGGCAGGCTTCGCTATGATGCCTTCAGGTTAAAACTCCCCGTGTTTGGTTTGTTGGTGAGTAAAATAGCTATTAGCCGGTTTGCCCGGACTCTGGCGACATTGGTAAAAAGCGGGGTAAGTATATTAGAAGCATTCGATATATCGGGGAAAGTTTCCGGGAACAAGGTGATTGAAATAGCTACTGAGCAGATCAGGATAAATATGCGGGCAGGGGAGACTATTTCCGGGCCGATGGAGGAGACGGGGAAGTTCCCCCCGTTTGTTGTCAAGATGATCTCAGTCGGGGAACAGACCGGAGAGTTGGAAAAGATGCTCACTAAGGTCGCCGATTATTATGAAGACCAGGTGAATGACGCTTTGACTGAAATGACTTCACTGATCGAACCGGTGATCATTTCTTTTCTCGGGGTGACTATCGGTTTTGTGGTAGTGGCGATGTTCTTACCGATATTTAAGCTGACGCAGTTGATAGGAAAGTAGAGGAGTAGTGACGAATAGCTGGGGCACTGGCGACTGGGTACTGGAAACGGGGGCACCCGGGGAACCGGGAAGTCGGGACTAGGTGACCAGGGAGATAGGGAGAATCCTATGGTATATATATGTAAGAAAAACAGGGGGTTTACGCTCGTTGAAATCCTCTTTAGTATGGCGATACTGGTAACCTTATTGGTGGGTGTTATGAGCCTTTTAGTATATTGTATGAACTTGCAGGATACTTCTCGTAATACGGCTTTGGTGATCAATCAAATGCGGGAGAAATTAGAAGAGATAAAAGCGCTTGATTTTGATACGGTTATCAGTACATATCAGAATAAGCCGTTTACAGCCGCCTTGAACGGTATTAATGGGCAGATACGTATAGAAATCATAAAAGATCAGTTTAATAATATTTATGTTTCCGGCAGTAATAATAGCCTTATTAATATGCGTGTGATAGCCGGATGGGTGCAACGGGCCGGCAGGACTATAGGAGAAGGAACGGTGGTGGGAAGTAATTTTACCCTCAGCGATACCAATTCCAATGGGGCCATCGAGTCGCCTTTGGAATTAATTACCGCGGTGTGCAGAAAACAATGAACAAAAAAGGCTTTAGTTTAGTAGAGGTATTGATAGTGCTGGCTATATTCACTGTTATGTTCGGTCTGATCTTCGATATATTTATTTCAGGCCAGAATGCCTTTCAATCGGGGCCTGAACAGCAGGATATTCAGAATAAAGTGCGGCAGGGCATTAATGCCATGACCCGGGAATTATATACTTCCAAAACCAGCAAGATCACGCCATTGGCTGCCAGCCCGAATGATAATTATATCATTTTTCAGGTTCCTATAGGCTATGATACCTCCGGAAGCCTGCTCTGGGGAGCCAATGGTATGGAGAATTATAAGATCAAGTTCTCTGTGGAGGATCAGAATCTCGTGCGTTCTATCCTGAATACAGCTTTAAATGTTGTTGAGCAGAGAGTTTTAGCCACAGATGTGGCAACCAGCGGATTAAAGTTTGTGCTTCCTCCCGGCAGTAATACCTTGAGCATTTCTTTAACGGTCCAAAAGGATGTTTACCGAAGGCCTTTGTCGGAGAACCTTACCACGAAGGTTACCTTTCGTAACTGACATAGATTGAATAGCTTAAGCTTTTGTGGTATGCTTATTATATGAGGTAATTATGGCTAAACTTAATTCAAATAAAGGGATAATTCTTATTACGACATTTATGGTATCTGCAGTCCTTTTTGTCCTTTCGGGAGTGTATATGTCCAGTTCTATGGTCCAGAACTGGGCAGCGCAGAGAGAAAAAGGGACAACGCAGGCTTTTTATGCGGCAGAGCAAGGGATGCAATACGCTTTTATTGAAGCTCAAAATCACGGCTATAAATGGTCAACGCATTATGTGAAGAATGTCCCGGAAAAAGACCTGGAAATACAAGCAACCGCACCTGTGATCTCTCTTACCGGAGCCACGATCAATGCTTCGGGCTGTTATGAGGTTTCGACTCCCTCCGGAAAGGTTGAAGTAAAAGCATATCCTGACCCTCTCAGACCGGATGAAACTATTTTACTCTCCCGGGGTATCGACCCCCGCAACGTAACCAGCCGGATTATTAAATACAGGATCAGCCGTAAATCTCTTTACAAAAACTTTATGTTCTGGCCGATAAATTTCTCCGCATCCGGGACTTTTAACGGTAAGTCTATTGATGGTAAACCTATCGGCAACCTGCATATTAACGGTAATATCAGTTTAGACAGCGGCACGCTTAAGTTCTCCAACTTCTCCCGGATCAGTTGTTCAGGCAATATTTATTATTACAATAATAAATTTGATAAACCCTATGATCTTGATATAAGAGCATGGAATTCCTCATTTTGTAATTTTGAAAGTAATGTGGCTTACCTCGACGGAATAGCCCCGCTTTCCCGCAGTACCTCGGCGCCGTATGATTTTTCATTTCCTTCGAGAGGATTGTTTCAGAACCCGAGCACGCATTTTTACGGGAATGACCGTTCAGACGATTGGACCGGGGCAAATGATATAACGGAGAGCGGGTGGTGGACGGTCAATGGTAAAGAAATCCCCAAACAGCTCCCTGATGACCCCGCGTCCTGGTCCTGGTCAAAATATTCTTCCGCGCGCTCAGCCAATGAAAAAGCTGTCCGTTTTGAGGTAACCAATGCCGCATTGCAATGGCTGGTGAACGCGGAAGAAAAAGCGGGTGAATATTCAGTAAAAGCGTCTTCCTGGCTCAAAGTCGGCGCTGATGCCAATAGTAATGGACTGGTTGATGATAGTGAAGGGGATAAGGTTACCCTTTTAGCCGTGAACTCGGAAGGTTCCTTCTGGGATTCTTTTGACGGGCAAGGGCTTTCCAAAGGACTACGGGGTT
>CAZPNW010000226.1:0-9274 GCA_964588175.1 uncultured Planctomycetales bacterium | reverse complement strand
CCTTTTGCTTTGCCTGTTAAATCAGGCGCGGTTTGGTGGTATATTTGAGGCCGGTTACGGGCGGGAAGCTTTCGGGTTTTCGTTCGCGAATATACTGGGAAAAACAGGTTACTTATTGTTTTCTTTTGATAAAGGTGTTTTTATCTATTCGCCTGTTTTACTTGCCGGGACTTTTGGATTTTATGAGTTTATGAAAATATCCAGGCGCGATGCATTGTTCTTTATTTCAATCATTGCAGCCGCAGTCTTCCTGTTTGCTTCGTGGCATTCTTCCGGAGGGGGATGGTCGTGGGGGCCGCGTTTCCTGGTGCCCTTTATCCCTTTGTGGCTGTTACCGGTGTATTTTGTATTTGATAAAGGGAAATTCGCCAGGGCGGTCATGGTCATTGTGATCCTTATATCTTCGTTCATACAGATCATCGGTGTTTTACAGAGCGACCAGGAGTATCATTATATCCGTTCTACTCTGGTTGCTTCAGGGGGGCGGGAGGTGGCGGAGAAAATGCCTCCAGACCTTGTTGGCGTAGCCCTCCTTTTGAAGCACAAGTTATTCGCGGGAGATAATCTGTACCGCTCAGGAGAGTTCGGCATTGCCGGAGGGAGTGTTTTTGATACTTCTTCGGCGCAATACTACAAAGGATTGAACCTCTGGTATTATTATGTGGAGCGGCGTTTTCATAAGCCGTTTTTGCGGCTTGTCCCGTTTATTTTCTTTCCGTTAGTGTTGCTTTGTTTGGTTAAACTTTTCTCTCGGGCAAAGTTATTAGATGCGTCACAAGAAAGGGCCGATGGCACTGCGACCGTTCACTGATGAATCGTTGGAAGCACTTCTCAAGAGCCGTATTGAGTCTTTAAAAACCAATGCGGCAGCGCTTCCTCAGGAATTAAACGAGTATTTGCGTGTTTCTTTTAAACGGATTTCTTATACCCTTGGGTTGATGAGGAAGTATTACCGTAAAGATAAAGGTAAAGTCCTGGAGATCGGGTGTTTTCCTTTTTTTTTAACTACCGCGATGTTGGAGTTCAGTGATGATACGCTCACAGGGATTTCAGCTCCAGAAGGGCTCTGGCCGGGTGCCCCGTACGAAATAAAACAGGAAAATGCCTTTATTAGAGCGGTAGGGAAAGTATATCAGTTCCCCTATTGGCAGGTCAATGCCGAGAAAGACCGATTCCCTTTCGAGGATAAAACCTTTGATATGGTGTTATGTTCCGAGGTCATAGAACACCTTGTCCATTCCCCGGTAAACATGATCTGCGAGATCAACCGTGTCCTCAAAGATGACGGGATACTGATCCTGACGACTCCCAACGGTCTTTTCTGGGAATACTTATATAAGCTCTTTTTTTATCGTTCCTGGGAGCCGTATTCGAAGTATGGGGTGTATGGAAGGCATAACCGTCTTTGGGCGCTCAATGAGGCCTGCGATATCCTCGAGGGCAATAATTTGAAGGTTATACATTCTTTCTCTCGTTATAGCCGCGATAATACCAGAGAGCTTATGAGTAAGAAGAATTTTACCTTGGTTAACTTTATTCAGGACATAGGATATATTTTTTTCGGGTTACTGTTTAAATTGCCGGTTGCTTTTTTTCAAAAGAAAAAAGGAGATCAGCTTTATATTGTCGCACAGAAGAAGGCAGAGGCAATCCGCTATTGCCCGGGGTATCTCTACGATACCAATTTTATTTATAATGTGGAAGATCCGGCCCGCGATGAGGTTAAATGATGTCATGTTTTACCGGATTATCGGTATGTGCGAATCCGGGTAAACAGTTACGTATATGCGTAAAAACATAGAAAAGGTTTTATTCTTAACGATCGATTTTCCTCCAATGTCAGGGGGCATGTCCCGCCACAGCCTTGATGTGGCGCAGGCTCTTAAGGCGATAGGTGTGTCGCTTACGGTTATCGCTCCTGCCTGCGCAGATGAGGCTGTATCTCTGAAGTCTGCCGGTATATCGATCGAACGGATACAGGGATTAGAACCAAAGAAAATCTTCGATTCATACACGCGCAGTTGTGTAGCGTTCTTTTTTAAAAGCCTTAAATTTATTTTTACCCGTAAGGCAGGCCTGCTTTTTGTAAATACCTGGTCGGTGGTTGGTGTGGCAGCGTTTTTTCTCAAGAAGCTTTTTGGGGTGCCGTATATTGTATTTGTTCATGGTTTTGATGTTTTCGCACCGCAGAAAAACCGTAAAACAAAAGGTTTGATGAGCCTGGTGCTTGGTAATGCGGCGTATGTGATAGCTAATAGCAATTTTACAAAAAAGCTGATTGAACATATCGTTCAGGAAGGAAAGGTCGTGGTTATCCATCCTGTCGTCGGCCTTTCGCGTTTTGACCAAAAAAGGCCTTCGCTCAAGGAAAGATTCGGCAGTAAGGAGGTTATCCTGACTGTTGCGCGCCTGGTAGAAAGTAAAGGGCATGAGTCGGTGATCAGAGCAATGGTGAAGGTGCGCGCGCTTTTCCCTGAATGTAAATACGTAATCGTGGGTGAGGGGCCGTTAGAACTGACTTTGAGGGCCTTGGTTCAGGATTTAGGATTGGATACAACGGTTATTTTCGAGAAAGATGTTACTGATGAAATACTGCCTGCGTATTATGAGGCCTGTGATATTTTTGTCCTCACCAGCAGAGAGATACCTGAACGAGGCGAGGTGGAGGGTTTTGGTATTGTATTCCTCGAGGCTGCAGCTGCCGCGAAAGCGGTCATCGCAGGGAAAACCGGCGGTGTCCCTGAAGCGGTCATTGACGGACAAACGGGTATTCTGGTTGACCCGCTTGATATCGAAGGCATTGCCGCTAATATCGTCAGGCTGCTGCAGGATAAAGGAACAAGAGAGAAAATGGGTAATAAAGGCAGGGAGCGGGTGGCGCGCCAGTTTTCCTTGGAAAGGCTTAAAACTCAACTGCAAAGGATGCTTTATGCCCCTTTGGCTTAATCGTCATAAAACAGTGATCTGCGTTTTCCTTCTTTTGGCGGCGGTTATATTTTATTGCTTTGGAGTAAATGATATCCTGCCGCTTCAGGAAGATAGCGCCATCTATATTATTTTTGCCAAATCCCTGGCAAAGGGGCTGGGCTATGTATATACCTCCGGGCTGCAGGATGTCAAAGGCAATTATTATCCGTTCTTTTATCCCTCATTATTATCGCCGTGGGTGTATTTCTACCCGCACAACTATTTTGTCCTGAAGGTAATAACTGTTTTTTTTGCGATCGTGCTTATCCTGCTGCTTTTGCAAGCGGCTCCTTATTTCTTCGATAAACGGTTGTCTCTGGCGGTGATTATATTAGTCGCGCTTTCACCCCAGACCGCGTTATACGCCTCGCAGATCCTTTCTGAGATCCCGTATACCTTGTTTTCTTTGCTGGCAGTATATGCTTTATGCCGGTATCGGGAAGGAAAGTCTTCTTTGAATGAGTATTTTTTATTGTTTGTTTTAAGCGCGGGAACCGCCTATTATACGAGGATGATCGGCGTTTCGCTGTTTATCGCGGCGGTAGTATTCTTCGGGCTTAAGAGAGATATGAAACGAGCCGCCCTTTTTATAATAGTCTTTATGATGCTGTTTGCCCCCTGGATCATCCGCAATATGTTATTAGGCCATTCAGCGTATACTGCGGAATTTGTTTCAGCTACTCCCGGGATCATAGGTTTTTTCGACCGCTGGATCTATAATTTACTTGCTACCGTAAGTGTAGAATTCCCGGACCTGTTTTTTTATCCCTTTTTTGCCATGGTTGACCCCGTTTCCCCGGAGTTTATCTTTAAGGCCGGTATAGGTTGCGGGATCGCTGTATGTCTGATCGCCGGTTTTTGGAGGCATTTGAAAAAACAAGGTATACTTCCAACGGACATTTATGTCCTGGTTTATTTCTTTATTATGTATCTTTCCTGGACTCATCACGGCGCGCGTTACCTGGTGCCGATCATGCCGTTTTTATTGTATTATTTCCTGCGGGGTATTCAGGGGATAATGCGGGGGGAGAAATTGACCGCTGGAGTTGTGATCTTTTTGTTGATAGTGAACCTATCGGGGAATATCAAAGAAAGCTTTCGTCATCGTGACTCTTTTTTTACGCCTGCTGAAAAAGCGTTTATTTCGTCTGCTGACTGGATAAAAAAGCATGTCTCCCCAAGCAGCATTGTAATGTCCCGCAGGCCAAACTGGCTGTATATTTATACGGATGGGCTGCGGGGTATAAAATTCATGCTCACGGCCGATACCCGGGCGCAATACGAGTATATCAAGAGCAGTAATGTCGATTATTTTATCATTGACCAGAATAAGATTTACCGTGACAACGCTTGTGATTACCTGCTGCCTTTAGTGTTCGATTATCCGGATAGTTTTAAAAGGGTCTTCGTCAGTCCGGAAAGCCCGAAGGCATATGTGTATCAGGTGGTGCGTTGAGAGAGTTCGGGGTAACCCCTTCGACTTAATTAACAAGTAAAGCTATCAGACGCTCAGGGTAAACAGGTCGCATGACACATGTAGTCCATAGTCGATGGGTTATGGTAAAGGGGAATCCGGAGAGCCGGGAAAACCGAGACTAGGTTATCCGGTGATCAGGAGATTGAGAAAGATTGGATGCCCGATTAAAACATTCGGGCATGACATGTTGGGGTAACCTGAGAAGCTCGGGGTAAACAGGTCGTAGGTTTCAGGTCACAAGACACAAGTAGCTGATAGTTCACAGTCCATAGTCCATGGTAAAGGAAATCCGGGGAACCGGAAAGCTGGGGCTAGGTGATCAGGGGACCCGTTCACCGTATATTAAATCACTAGTTATAGTAGCTGGTTACTGGAGACTAGTGTACTGGTGACTGGGACTCTGGGGCACCAGTATAATGAGCGACTCGAATAGTCGCAGGTGTTTTTTGAGTTTAAATAAAGGGAGAGAGTAATGAAGCTCAGTATTATAATCCCCGCGTATAATGAAGAGCATACGCTGGGAAAGGTCTTAAGCGATATTTTTGCTTTGAAGCTCGATTTTAATTTTGAAGTGATCGTGGTCGATGACGGCTCAACCGATCTGACCGCCTCCGAGGCCCAGTCATGCGGGTTTCCGGTAATTTACCTGAGCCAGCATAAAAATCTCGGGAAAGGATTAGCGATCAGGAGAGCCATGAAGAGCGCCAAGGGGGAGTTTATCCTGATACAAGACGCTGATTGTGAGTATGACCCTCAGGATTATGCGGAGATCTTGAAGCCGCTTTTTTCAGGAGAAACAGAGGTGGTATATGGTTCCCGGATCCTCAAAGGAACAAATAAGAGTTCCTATACTGCTTTTTACTGGGGAGGCAGGTTATTAAGCTGGTGGACTAATTTTTTATACGGCAGCTGCCTTACCGATGAATCAACAGGGTATAAAGCCTTTAAATCCGAGACTTTAAAGTCTTTGACGCTTTCCTGCAAAAGGTTTGAGTTTTGCCCGGAAGTTACCGCTAAACTTTTGCTGCAAGGTAAAAGGATAGTTGAAGTTCCGATCTCGTATTATCCCCGGACTATTGAGGACGGAAAGAAAATAAACTGGAAAGATGGTGTTCTGGCGTTGTGGATCTTACTAAAATTAAGATTTGTTCATGACGCATGATCCTAAAAGGCGAGCATATGGAAAATATCTTGTATGTTTCGGCATTCTCCCATATAGGCGGAGGAGAGGTGAGCCTCCAGGTGATCTTGAGGCATCTCGATAAGAACAGGTTCCGGCCGTATGTTGTTTGTTACGCGGAAGGCGCCCTGGAAGATGCGCTTAAACAGCAGGGAATTGAGGTGTTTGTTTTTAAACGTGATTCTTTATTCTCTAATTTTGTGATCATCTGGGAATTGGTACGTTTTATTAAACGGTATTCGATACGCCTGGTGCATGTGAATTCCCTGGATATACGCGCAGGTGTTGCGGCTTGGTTCTCGGGTATCCCCTGTATCGGCCATTTACGGGTGATCTATCCGTTCAGCTGGAGGGACCGTTTGTTTGTCGCACTCTCCCGAAAAGTGATCGCTGTATCTGAGGCCGCGGCGGGTTCCCTGGATAAGGGGAGAAAATATAAAGCTAAATTCAGTATTATCGCTAATGCGGTAGAAATCCCGGAATATAATCCGTTAGATCGCGGAGCATTGCGCAGAGAGTTATCTATACCTGAATCCGCGTTACTTATCGGCGCGGTGGGAAGGATCCATCCGGTGAAAGGTTACGAGTATTTCATCGAGGCTGCGGCTGTCACGCGAAAAGAATTCCCGGATGCTTATTTCGCGGTTTTCGCGGATATGCATGAAACAGATCCTGTTAAGAAACAGTATCTCCAAAGCCTGCAAGAACGTGTCAGGCAATTGCATTTGGAGGATCGGTTCTTATTCCCGGGTTTCCGCCGCGATATACTGCCGGTCATCGCGGGGTTTGATATTACTGTTGTGCCATCGGTAGCGATCAAGAGCGAGTCAGGGACATTGACCGAAGGGTTTGGCCGGGTGGCGATCGAATCGATGGCAATGGGGGTATGTGTTATTGCGTCCCGGGTGGGAGGATTAGCCGAGATCATTGAAGACGGGGTATCAGGAGTTTTTGTTGAACCGGCTCATGCGGGAGCGCTTGGTGAGGCTCTCATTTCGTTGTTGAAAGATCCTCTCAAACGCCTCTCCCTGCAGCAAGAGGCGTTAAAACGCTTCAAATCGCTTTATACTGTTTCTACGCATATGAAGTTAATTGAAAGAGTTTATGATGAGGTCAGTGATCGGGAAACAGTCGATATCTCCTGTCAGGTCTGCGGCGGCTCTTCTTTTAAAGTGAAGGAAGATTCAGGAAGCGGGTATAAGGTTTTACAATGTTCAGGGTGTCAGTTCGCTTTTGTCAGGCCTTTGCCTGCGGATGATCTTTTACGGGAGAATTACGCTCAGGAGTATTATCAACCGTGGATCACCAAACAAAGGCAAAGCCGTATCAAGATGTGGAAGAAGCGGCTTAAACGGCTGAATTCTGCAGTGCCGAAAAAAGGCACGCTTTTAGATGTCGGTTGTGGCGACGGATTATTCCTGGAGATCGCTCGATCTTCCGGTTGGAAAGTTTTTGGAACGGAATTCTCTTCTTACGCGGTAAGTTTTATTAAAGAGAAATATGGGATCGATGTTTTTCAAGGCGATATTACCGGGTTTGAGCCGGCAGAAAAAGCTTTTAACGCGGTCACGCTTTGGCATGTTTTAGAGCATACCAGGGATCCTGCGGCGGTGATGAAAAAGGTCCGCAGCCTGCTTAAGGATGAAGGAATACTTGTTTTGGCTCTTCCTAATCTCGATAACTGGGCTTCTCAAGGTATCTATCGATTGGTCAAGGGGAGAAAACAGCATCTTTTCAGCCCTTTGGACCGTGAATTACATCTGAATTTCTTTAAAAAAGAAACACTCGTCGCGTTGTTGGAAAAAGCCGGATTCGAGGTTATTGCCGTATCGGGTGATCGTAACGGCGCGCGTTGGCAGGAACATGGCTTGAATTTGATCAATGGTTTTCTTTCTTTTATTTCCGGCAGGTTATGTTTTGATTCTTTGGAGGTTTACGCCAGGTGCCGCCTGGAAACGCCTTTACCATTAAAATGATTTTACTCAAGAAAATGATCAGGGGAGCATATTTTGTTTTACGGTTGCCTTTTATTTTTCTGCTCAAGTGTATTTATCCTCCCCGCAAGGGCTTAAATGCATCTTTCGCGAAAATCTTGATCGTCAGGATCGACCGCATGGGTGACCTTATTTTAACGTTACCGTTAATTGATAATCTCAAGCTGGCGTTCCCGGAGGCCGCGATCAGTATAGTCGTGCGCCCCTATTTGAAAGAATTGGCGTCATTGATTAAAAATATCGACCATATCGAAGTCTATGATAAAATAATACCTGTTGCCGCCAAGGTCCGGCAGGCAGGCTATGATCTGGCGATCGATATGCATTGTGATTACCGGTTAGATTCCGCCTTTTTAGCGTATATAAGCGCGGCACCGGTTCGCGCGGGTTTCCGGTTCGGTTTTAAAGAAGCGTTCTTTACCTACACGGTCGACCCGCGGCGGTTTCCTGACAAAAGCATGGTTCAGTTGAACCTTGAATTATTAAAGGGGCTGCGCATCCCTGTGACGGTCGATACTCCAAAGCTTGGGGCCGGTATCCGGGGCGGCAAAGAAGATATCATTGCCATACATCCCGGCGGATTTTATGCGACGCAGCGCTGGGACCCGTCTTCTTTTATTTTATTAGCTAAGAAATTGCTGGGAACCTATCCCTTTAAGATCGTTGTCATCGGGGCTCCCGGGGAAAAAGATTTAGTCCGGGAGATCGTCGCGGATATTAATGATAGCCGGGCCGAGGCGCGTTTGACCGATATAAAAACGCTCATCGCGTTATTATCTGAGTGTAAACTTTTGATATGCAATAATTCCGGGCCGCTGCATTTGGCAGGCGCTTTAGAGGCCCCGATTGTTTCATTGATGGGGCCCACTGACCCGGTGCGGTATTTTCCGGCAGGAAAGCACGTAACCGTCATTCGTAAGGGCCTTGCGTGCAGCCCTTGTTCAAAAGGGGATTGTTTCAGCCACGCGTGCATGAAAGCTATTTCTATTGAGGATGTCTTTGCGGCTGTTAAAATCATTTTGCAAAAAGAGTATGGCATTACCTGATATAAAAAAGATCCTGGTGATCAACCTGGGGGGTATCGGCGACCTCCTTTTGTCGCTGCCCGCACTTGAGGCTTTAAAGCGTAAATTCCCTCAGGCAGGCTATGATATCCTCGTGACCGAACGCGCTGCTGAATTACTGCAGGGGCGCGCTCTTTTCGATACGTTTTATTTTTATAAAAAAGGGTTTTTAAACCGGCTGCGTTTATTTTTACTCCTGAGGAAGAACCGCTATAGCCTGGCAATTAATATGAGGACTATGGTCAGCTGGGTAAGTGCGTTCAAGATGTTTTGTGTTTATTGTTTGGTCAATCCGCTGATCTCTGCCGGGAGAGATACACAGAAGCGGGGATGGTTCTTTGATGTCAAGGTCCCGGAATCCTGGCCGGGAGAAAAGTGTGAGATGGAATATGATATTGAAATAGTTTCTGCAATAGGCGCTCCTGTTCCTGATAGAAGTTTAAATATACCAATTTCTCAAGAAAGTAAAATGGCAGTATCTGTCTTGCTTGAGCAGGGGGGTATAACCGTGAATGACCGCCTTATCGGCATTCATCCGGGAGGGGAACCTTCGCGCCGGTGGCCGGCAGAGAATTTTCACCGCGTTATCGCC
>CAZPNW010000225.1:0-6613 GCA_964588175.1 uncultured Planctomycetales bacterium | reverse complement strand
AAATGCCTTAACTTTCGCATGATCTTTCTTGCCCGCGGATATTTCCAGAGAACTGGAAGCATCCACCCAGTCAGGACGCGCGATCTTTACCGCTTCGCAAACATTTTCCGCGGTCAAGCCTCCTGACAAGAATATCGGGCGCTTGAGGTCACGCAGGCTTCGGATAAGCTTCCAATCGAATCGCCTGCCGGTCCCCCCCGCCTGAGACGCGACATACGTATCAAAAAGATACGCGAATGTTTTATATCCGGCTATTTTCTCCCCATCAAGCTTGTTTTTAACCCTAAAGGCCTTGATCACCTTATAATCTTTGAACCGGGAGCAAAACTCAACAGACTCATTGCCGTGAAACTGCAGGATATCCAGGCCGCAAAGGCCTGCGATACGACGAACGGTCTTCTCATGCGCGTTAACAAAAACCCCCATTGCCAGCGTGCCGGCAGGAAGCTCATGAATAATACGGGCGGCAACAGCCGGGCTGACATACCGCGGGCTCTTTTTATAAAACACAAAACCGAGAGCATCGCATCCCGCGTCAACTGAAGCAGCCGCATCAGAAACATTGGTGATACCGCAAACCTTAACTTTTACCATCCCATCACGTCTTCAACTTTTTGTTTAATATCGGCAGACTCCATGAACGCCTGGCCTATTAAAACAGCCTTAACTCCCAATATCTTCAAAAACAAAACATCAGAAGCACTCTTAATGCCACTTTCCGCAACCACGACCTTATCCTTAGGCGCAAGGATAAATAACCGTTCTATGGTCTTGGGGTCTACCTCAAGCGTATGCAGGTCGCGGTTATTGATGCCGACCAACTGCCCCTTCAAACTCAAGACTTTCTTTAGGTCTTTTTCTGTATGCGCCTCAACTAAACACTCCAACCCGAGGCCGGAAGCGATCCGTAATAATTCTGCTAAAGCATCTTTAGCCAATAGATCAGCGATCAACAAGATCGCGTCAGCCCCCAGGAGCCGGGATTCATAAACTTGATAGGGTTCGAAGATGAAATCTTTACGTAATACCGGCAGATCCACCGCGGCCCTGACCTCCTGGATAAACGCGGGGCTGCCTTGAAAGAAATCTTCTTCCGTTAATACCGAAAGTGCCTGCGCGCCGGCTTCTTTATAGATACGGGCGATACCTACGGGATCAAAATCATGACGGATAACCCCCTGAGAAGGAGAAGCCTTTTTTATCTCAGCTACCAGCGAAATAGTATTAGGCTTATTGATCGCTTTCATAAAAGGACGCACAGGCGCTAATCCCTGCATAAGAGCTTTTATCGCCTCTTCCGGAAGATTTTGTTTTGCCGCCGCCAGCCGCTCTTTTTTCTTTAATACTATTTCTTTTAAAATATCGTTTTTCTTCATATGCTTACGCTCTCTGTGAATATTCTTTTAATAATTCCAGCTTCTTTAACGCTTTTCCCGAATCGATCGCCTCTTCGGCTAATTGAATGCCCGCTTTAACAGAAAACACCCTGTCAGCCGCGTAAATCGCGCAGGCAGCATTAAAAACGACCAGCTCCCGCAGGCAGCCCGGTTTACCCTTTAAAATATCAAGCAAAACAGCCGCGTTCTCCTGAGCAGAGCCGCCGCGCAGATCTTCCAGGCGCGCGCGCGTAAAACCGAATTCTTCCGGAGTTATCAAATAAGAACTTATTTTACCATCATGGACTTCCGCAACTTCTGTTGCCGCGGTAGTAGATACCTCATCAAGCCCGTCTTCTCCATGGACCACCAAAGCATGCGCGGCCCCTACCTGCATTAAAACATGCGCTATTTTCTTGACCCAGCTTTTCTCATAAACACCTACCAACTGATGCCGCGCGCCCGCGGGATTGGTTAACGGGCCCAGGATATTAAAAATAGTCTTACGGGCGATCTGCTTGCGGGCTGGCATAGCGTATTTCATCGCCGGATGAAGATTTTGAGCGAATAAAAAAGCGATACCGATATCTTTAAGGCTTGCGCCTAATCTCTCAGGGCTCAAATTCAGGCTAACGCCTAATGCCTCTAATATATCGGCGCTTCCCGAACGGCTGGACACTGAACGATTGCCATGTTTAGCCACCCTGATCCCGCAGCCGCTGGCGACTAAAGCTACCGCAGTCGAAACATTAAAAATACCTTTTTGATCTCCGCCGGTCCCGCAGGTATCTAAAATAACTCCTTCAATAACAGGGACTTTCCTGACATGGCGGCGCATCACCAATACCGCTGCCGTGATCTCCTCAACGGTCTGGCCCTTATCTTCAAGGGCGATGAGAAAAGAAACGATCTCAGGAGTATCGACCATGCCGCTCATGATCTCCTCCATCACCGTTTCCATCTGCGCGCTGTTTAAATCTTGTTTCTTTTGCAGTTGTTGGATCGCTTCACGTATCATACCTTTAAGAAATTAGCAAGCAGGTCTTTCCCGGACTTAGTCAAAATGGATTCCGGGTGGAACTGGACGCCCCAGAGCGGGTATTGCTTATGTTTAAGCCCCATGATCTCAGCGGATTTCGTCCAGGCGGCGACCTCAAAACAGCGAGGCAGGCTTTTCTTTTCAACCAATAAAGAGTGATACCGCGTCGCCTCAAACGGATTAGGCAGAGACTTAAATATCTCTTTACCATTATGATAGATCAGGGAGGTCTTACCATGCATCAGCTTCCGGGCGTTAATAATACGTCCGCCATAAACCAGACCGATCGCTTGATGGCCTAAACAGACGCCCAGGATCGGCACCATACCGGAAAATTCCTTAATTACCGCGCAAGAAATACCTGCATTCTCGGGCCTCCCCGGGCCGGGAGAGATCACGATCCGCCGGGGCTTCATCTTTTTAATCTGCGCGACCGTTATTTTATCATTCCTGAAGACCAAAATATCCTGGCCTAATTCTCCAAAATATTGAACAAGATTATACGTAAAAGAATCATAATTGTCGATCATAAGGATCATATCTGATTTCTCCTCCTATTCTTTCTCCCGCCAGATCCGGGCGCCCAACTGCTGCAGCTTCATTTCCAGGTTCTCGTAACCGCGTTCCAGGTGATAGATCCTGGAAATTGAGGTCTTCCCCCGCGCAACCAGACCCGCCAGGACAAGCCCTGCGGAGGCGCGTAGATCAGAGGCCATAACAGGCGCGCCTGATAAATGGCCTACGCCCTGAACGATCGCATGCGGCCCTTCGATCTGGATATTGGCGCCCATACGGTTTAATTCAGGGACATGCATGAACCGGTCAGGATAAATCTTCTCGGTGATAACACTGATGCCGGCAGTTATGCTCATCAAGCTCATGATCTGAGCCTGGGCATCAGTCGGAAATGCCGGATACGGTAAAGTCGTCAGATTCACGGGTTTTAATTTTCTTTTGAGCCGTAAGGCAATTGATGAATCTTTTTTGATAACGGTTGCTCCTGTTTCTTCTAATTTATCAATAACCGCTCCCAAATGCTTGCTTATCGCATTCTTGATCAAGATATCGCCATTCGTGATCAATGAAGCTATCATGAATGTCGCAGTCTCGATCCTATCGGGAATAACACTATGGTCGGCTCCGTGCAAACGCTTGACCCCTTCGATCTCGATCGTCGGAGTACCGTGGCCTTTAATTTTAGCCCCCATTTTGATCAAAAATTCGGCTAGATCAGCGACCTCGGGCTCACAGGCGGCAGACTCGATCACGGTCTTGCCCTGAGCGAGGCAGGCTGCCATCATCACATTATCTGTTGCCAGGACGGAAGAACCAAACGCTCCCCCTAAATAAATATGGTTTCCTTTCAAACGGGGGGCTTCCACGACCACATATCCGGATTCGACATTGAGAGAGGCTCCGAGGGCCTTAATTCCTTTGAGATGCAGGTCAACCGGACGTATACCGATGACGCAGCCGCCGGGAAGAGAAACCTTCGCTTTCTTTAGTTTTCCTACCAGCGGCCCCAGGACGCAAAAAGAAGCACGCATAGTCGAAACCAATTTATAATCAGCCACATAAGTGCAATTCTTGGTTGCCGTCACCAAAACCCTGCCTTTATCCATCTCGACATTCTTCCCTAAAGAACGCAGGATCTTAAGCATCGTGACCGTATCCCGCAAATTAGGCACATTTTTTATCACACAGGGGCCATCCGTTAGTAATGTTCCCGCCAGTATCGGCAATACCGCATTTTTAGAGCCGGAAACCGAAACTTCCCCCTTAAGCTTGATGCCGCCTTCAATGATCAATTTATCCATTTTCTAAATCCTCTTATGAATATCCTGTATTTGCTAACGGTAGTTAGGTAAGGGTAAAGCAGTTAGTTTAGTAGTTCGGTTTAGTAGTTTGTGTTAAAAACCTAATTACCTAACCTAACAACCAAACTAAGATCTTAACCTTAACCAAACTACCTTAGTTAAAAATATATATTTCCTGACATCAATACTACTCACCTTTACGCGCTACCACTACCCTATCAATATAGGCATAATCTTTGACTACCTCTATTATCTCAAATTTTCCTGAATTTTGAAGGATATTCTTTATAGCAGAACATTGTTTATACCCCATCTCCATGATCAGGATGCCCCCTGTTTTTAAATAATCAGGAGAATCTGCGATGAGCCTGCGGTAAAAAACCAAGCCATCACTTCCACCGTCTAAAGCCATACGGGGTTCATAACGGATTTCAGCCTGTAATTCTTGAATTTCGTCTGAAGGGATATACGGAGGGTTACTGACGATGATATCGAAATGCCGGCCGGCTAAACGCGGCGAAGAGAATAAATCGCTTTCGATGAAACTCACGCTCACGTTATGCGCCGCGGCATTAGCAGAAGCTACACACAATGCCTGAGAGGATATATCGACCGCGTCAATAACCGCATCCCCAAGGGCCTTTGCCAAAGATACTGCTATACAACCTGAACCGGTCCCGACATCCAGGACATGCAAACACTCACACGGCTCACCGGAAAACTGCTCATGCCGGGAAAAAGCTTCCCCCCTGAGGCGCCGAGCGGTCTTTAGTGCCGTATCAACCAGGATCTCCGTTTCCGGCCGCGGGATAAGAACATCAGCGTTGACGTTCAGAGCATACCCCATAAAATCAGCCTCACCAAGTATATAGTGCAACGGTTCTCCGATTATCCGCCGTTTTAAGACACCGGCGATCCGCCGTAAAACCCCCGTATCAAGGACTTTATCCTTATCAAGGTAAAGAGAAAGCCGGCTGCATCGTAAAACAGAAGAAAACAACAATTCCGCTTCATTCATTGATTTTTAGGTCTCTCTGCTTTTCCTGCGATGCTTTGATCAAAGCATCTGAAAATTCTTCCAAATTGCCTTCCAGGATCGATTCTAACTGATATGAAGAATAATTGATCCGATGGTCGGTAACACGGCGGTCGGGAAAATTATACGTACGGATCTTTTCACTCCTATCGCCGGTCCCGATCTGGGAACGCCGCGCCTGGGAAACTCTCTTAAATTCTTCCTGGCGTTTTGAATCCAAAAGCCGGGCAAGCAATATCCTCATCGCTTTATGCTTATTTTTTAGCTGGGACCGCTCATCCTGGCAGGTTACCACGGTACCGGTCGGCAGATGAGTTATCCGCACCGCCGAATCGGTCTTCTGCACATTTTGACCCCCTGCCCCCGAAGAACGGTACGTATCAATACGCAGGTCTTTTTGGTCGATCGCGATCTCGGTATCCTCATCGGGTTCAACGAGCACAACGACAGTCGCTGTTGAAGTATGGATCCTCCCTTGAGCTTCAGTTTCCGGCACACGCTGCACCCGGTGCACTCCGCTCTCGAATTTAAGCCTCTTATAGGCATCCCTGCCCTTTACGCTAAAGATAATTTCTTTAAATCCACCGCTTTCATTTTCATGGCTGGACATGGATTCTACAGTCCAACTCTTCTTTGCCGCGTATTTCACATACATACGATACAGGTCAGCCGCGAACAATCCTGCTTCATCGCCGCCGGTTCCCGGACGGATCTCAACAATAATGCCTTTACCGGCATCTTTATCTTCGCCTTGCAAAGCCTCAAACAATTGCTGCTCCAATTGGACTTTTTTGGCTTTCAAGTCCTCCGACTCTTTAAGTGCCAATTCAACGAAATCACGGTCATGCTTTTCCTGCAGCAGCTTCTCTAAATCAAGCAATTCAGAGGAGACCTTTTTGTATTCCTTGAATAACGACACTGCTTCCCGTAAGCCAGAAAGCTCTTTTGCCAGTTTTTGGCACTGATTCTGGTCGGTGACGACCTCGGCAGACCCAAGCAAGAGCTCGATCTCGTGGTAGCGTTTTTCAATCTTTTCCAATTGTTCAATCATATTGAAATAAAAGTAAAAAGTCAAAAGTAAAAAGTAAGGAATAAACCTTTTCTTTGTTTTTGCCTTTTAGCTTTTGACTTTTAACTTTTTTACTTATTTTTTGCCGTACTTTTTCATGAACTTATCAACACGGCCTGCCGAATCAACAAATTTCTGCTTGCCGGTGAAAAAAGGATGGCATTTAGAGCAGATCTCGACCCTGATATTGGGTTTTGTTGAACGGGTATGGATAATCTCCCCGCAGGCGCAGACGATAGAACTTTCTTTGTAGTTTGGGTGGATCTTGTCTTTCAT
>CAZPNW010000224.1:0-5361 GCA_964588175.1 uncultured Planctomycetales bacterium | reverse complement strand
GTGATACGCTTAAGTGGGAAGATAAAAAGTTGCGCTATATTGAGACCACTAAAGATGGGCCAGAAGGAGCAAAAGCCGTTGCCTGTGCCGATAAGATAGATAATATGCTTAGTTTTCTAGAGGCTTACCAGAGTCAGGGGGAAGCCGTATGGAAGAAATTTAACCGGGGCAAGGAAGGGATGCTCTGGTATTGGGTAGAATTGCTTAAGATGCTCAAGAGTACGTGGAAACATCCCTTGCTTAAAGAATATGAGGCAATTCTGAAGAAGTTGAGGCGGTTACTGAAGTAAGAGAGGTAAAAAATAATCGTAGACGCTGTAGGTAGTTAACAAGACGTTTTATCTAACCTCTTATTGAGTGGAGGGTTATAAAACAAATACGAAATGCCAAGTATTAGTTTCCTAACACTATAATATGTAATGAGTTACATAAAACATCTTGTAATTTGTTAGGATTTGGCCTTTCAGGGTTAGGGTTGTTAAGGAGGAGAAAATGAGGCATTTCAAGATAGCAATATTGCTGAGTATCTTCATATTGTTTTGCGTGAATAATTCCTATGCCTGGTTAATCAGCTTTTTGGAAGAAGATAAATTTAAATGGGTGGACGACCCTATCGGATTCTCCACTACTGACCAGATAAGCAATCTGGGAGTGTCATCTTTGAGTTTATTAAATGGAAGAGCTACTATTGAAGCCGATGTAGATGATTTCGGGGTAATGCAAGATGGAATCTTAAGCCAGAGTGGTAATCGTGGCTTAGGTATCATGGGTGGACAACGTGATGGTGAGATTGAGCGACTTGATGGGGCAAGAGATAACTGGCCTGTTCGTCTAATCGAAAGTGTAGTTATTAAATTTGAAGATCCTATTCGATTTGAATGGTTGGAACTTCGTTCTTTTTATGAAGGTTCAGTAGCAAGTTTCTATATGAATTTCTATATTGTTGAAGAAGGGGTATTTGGTGGGGGGCGCCCTTACGGAATGTATGCAACGGCAACTTCAGGAGATGGGGTTTATATCTTGGATAAAGAAAGTGTGGAACACTCTCCAGTGTGGCCATTTGCAAGTAGTCGAGAACTAAATAAGGATGCATTCGTAAGTGAAATTCATCTTGGAATGACTGAAGAGGCAACTAATACTCATTTTTCTCTTGCAAGGATGGAGGTTAAACCCGGAGGTCCCATTCCCGAACCTGCCACGATCTTGTTATTAGGATTCGGTCTTTCAGGTTTAGGGCTGTTAAGGAGGAGAAAGGCGTAATCCCATAATTTCAAGAATGAATTCCGGGGACACAGAACATAATTCTGAATTAAGTGTGATGTCCCCAGAATTGCCCAGAATTGCCCTATTTTTGTAAAGTTCAAGAACATGCGCGGTGGTTTTGATGAATAAAGATAATTCAGTATTGATACTCCGATGGGGCGTTCATATTGCCGCAGCTATAACAGCCGTTATTGGCGCCTATTGGTTAGTGGCCTGGTTGGGTGGTTGGGCTGCGCAATGGTCTGCCGCAGGGGCGATCACCCCTAAGATAAACATGGCTTTGTGCCAGCTCTTAGGTGGCGCCGCTCTGCTATTACAACAGCATGCCTCAAGCCGGCAACGCCGCGCCCTTGTGTCAGCAATCGCGCTATTTGTATTGATCGTCGGGGCATTAACTCTCAGTGAACACATCTTCAATTATGATCTAGGCATTGATCAATTATTAGTCCGTGACGCGCCAAATGCCGCAGCTACAGCCAGTCCTAATCGTATGGGGCCGCCCGGGTCATTATGTTGGATATTATTAGGAGCGGGTTTGTTTGCGCTTGCATGGGGACGCAAGGCGATCGCCTCTTCTTTCGGCATGGCTGTATGCATCATCAACCTCATACCCGCGGTAGGTTTTATTTATGGCGTAGAACAATTTTATAGTAAACCGCATCTAACCGGCATTGCCTGGGAAACCGTTGTGGCATTGATATCTTTAGGCGCCGGCCTCATGTTGTCGCAGCCTGAGTCAGGGATCGCCGCCGTGCTGTTACGCCGGAACGCAGGTGGATTACTTCTGCGTACTATGCTCCCGGCGGTTATTCTGATCCCGCTTGTATTGGGTTTTATTTTGGTATACGGACAGAATCACCGGGTTTTTGACGCGGCGATGAGCATGGGCGTATTTGTTATATTCTTGATCTTGCTATTTATCGTCATTCTCGGGCACAGTGCTGCGAATCTTATCCGGGTGGAAGAAGAAGCAAAACATCTCTCAAGTTTCCCTGAGTACAATCCTTCTCCTGTTATAGAGGTCGATTTTTCAGGTAAGATCACCTATGCGAATCCGGCTACGATCAAGGTCCTGAAAGAATCAGGGAAAAAGAACACGGATAAAGCTCTATTCCTGCCTCATGATCTATCCGAGATCTTAAAGAAAGCCCAAGAAGAAGAAAGATGCTTTATACGCGAAATATCTATCGGAGATAGGGTATTCCTTGAAAGTATCAGTTTGTTGCCACAATTTAAGTCAATTCGTATCTATGCCGCAGACTTTACCGAGCGCAAGCGGGTCGAAGAGGAGTTGCGTGAGGCGCGGCTTGATCTTGAGCGCGCTCAGGCTGTTGGAAACATCGGTAACTGGCGGCTTAATATCAAACGCAATGAGCTTATTTGGTCCGAAGAAAACTACCGTATCTTTGGGGTTCCGATCGGCTCTCCCCTGACATATGAGACCTTTCTTTCCATGGTTCATCCTGATGACCGGGATCATGTTGACAGGAAATGGAAGGCAGCCATCGAAGGCGCGGATTATGATATTGAACACAGGATCGTTGCCGATGGAAAGGTTAAATGGGTGCGCGAAAAAGCGTTCCTGGAATTTGATAAAGAAGGCGCCTTGCTTTCGGGTTTCGGGATCACCCAGGACATTACCGATCGTAAGCGGGCTGAAGCGCAGTTGTCGGAAAGTGAAGAGAGATTGCAGTCAGCCCTGGTGATCGGCCGTTCTTTCGCGTTTGAATGGAATCCTGTAAGCGACAAGGTTATCCGGTCGGATAGCTGCGGTTCTATTTTAGGATTGTCGGGAGAAGAGGCGATATTCGATACAGGTAAAAATTATTTCCAGCGCATACATACTGATGATCGCGAACGGTTCGTTAATTTGCTCAAAGCGCTTAAGCCGGGCAATGGTATTTACAAAATCGAATATCGGATAGCGCGAGGAGATGGATCGATAGTGGTACTTGAGGAGGTCGCGCAAGCATCATTTGACGCAGACGGTAAACTTGTGCGCCTGGTAGGTACGGCTACAGATATCACGACTCGTAAAGCAGCCGAAGAAGTTTTAAAACGGGATGAAGAGACGCTGAGAAGATTGGTGGAAGAACAGACTCACGACCTTTTATTAGCGCAAACAGAGCTGGAATCTGCCAAGCGCCTCTCGGACATAGGAGTATTATCGGCAACTGTAGCCCATGAACTACGAAATCCCCTGGCCGCGATACAGATGGCAGCCGCTAATATCAAAAGAAAAGCGGATAATCCTGATCTCGACAAGCACCTGGCTAATATTGCAAAGAAGGTCGGTGAAAGTGACCAGATTATCAATAATCTGCTGTTTTATTCACGGCTAAAATCGCCTCACTATGAAAATATCAGTATTTTAGATGTTATTGAGGATTCTATTAATGCTCTGGAGCAGAAGAAGAAAAAAGAAGTGGCAGTGGTCAAAAATCTGGATCCGTTAAAGGGGGTTAGTATTGAAGCCGATCCGTTGCAGCTTGCGGAAGTATTCAATAATGTGCTGAATAATGCGCTTGACGCTCTTCCGGCAGAAAAAGGCCAGATCAGGATCGCCGCTGAAAATAAAAAAGAGTTTATTAAAGTGTCCATAGAGGATACCGGATCGGGGATCGCTAAAGATATCCTTGATAAAATATTCGACCCATTCTTTACTACCAAGGCAAAGGGTACAGGCCTGGGGCTTTCTGTTTGCAAGCAGATAATAAATAAGCATGAGGGAGAGATCGTGGTAAAGAGCGATCCGGGAAGGGGAACATCTGTTGTCATACGTTTGCCTAAGCGAGCAAACAAGCAAGAAAGCAAGAAAAAAGAATCGGAGACGCTGTAGGTAACTCCAAAATAATAGGGGACGTCCCCTATTTACCCCCGCCTGAATGGATAGCGAATTCCCGGAATTATAGAATTTTTCTGCTGAATAAAAATAACTCTTGACAAATAAGAATTATTACTATATAGTAATAGACATGAATAAGCAAACAGGGGATATTAGTGAGACATTCCGTAACAAGTGCAGGGAAGCTAATCTTAAGATCACTCCTCAGCGGATGATTATCTTTGAGTCCTTGGTCGATGACAAGGGGCATCCGTCCGCGGATATTGTTTTTCAAAGAGTCAGAAAAAAGATCCCGAATGTTTCTTTTGATACAATCAATAGGACGCTTTTGTCTTTTGTCGATATGGGGCTCTTAAAGGTAGTGGAGGGATATGGCCGGCCCAAGCGCTTTGATCCGGATACCGAGAGCCATCATCATTTTCAGTGCACCAGATGTAACAAGATCATCGATTTCTGCGATAAGGCACTTGATGCTATTGAAGTCCCTAAGGATATTAAGAATAGATTCACCGTTACGGGTAAGAAGGTAGTTGTAGAAGGCCTGTGCGATTCATGTAGGAAGTAAATTTTTTTAACCTACAGGTAGTATAATTTACGATTTAAGAATAGTTACGAAAGGAGGTGTCCGATCAGGAAACATTTCAGTGATTTACTCGTAGAGCAATGGGCATAAAAAAAGAATATACAACAAACCAAAAGGAGAAAATTATTATGTCGAACGACAAGTACAGATCAATAGTAAAACTTGATTTTCAGTATGCGCACAGATTTATGAATTATCCGGGAGAGGCAAGCTATCTTCATGGACATTCGGGATTGCTAACGATCGAAATTGAGGGGAAGTTAAATAAACATAATTATGCCTACCCAGTAAAAGAGGCACAAAAATTAGCATGGGCAGTAGCCGATAACTTCATGCATGCAACGATTTTTCAAGAAGGCGATCCCTTGCTTGATTTAGTTTTGCAAGGATATGAGAAAACAGGAATGAAAGGTACAACGAATAGATTTGGGACGCCTGCAAAAGCTCTCAACCATGAGCTGGTAAAATCGTTTCCTGAAAGCAGAGTAGCTGTGAGTAAAGGTCCCTCTACTTGCGAATGGTTCTGTACGGTATTCTATGAACTATTGAAAGACAAGTTGAATATTAAAAAAATAGAATTCCGTTCTTCTTCGTTGAACTGTGCATCAAGAGAGTTTTAATAAAAATAAGATTATTGGTATGGCAACCTAAGAGATAAGACGCCCAGTAA
>CAZPNW010000223.1:0-3300 GCA_964588175.1 uncultured Planctomycetales bacterium | reverse complement strand
CGCTTTTATCATTGAGACGGGCGTATATGGTGATCCGGGAGTGTATGAGGAGCGCCTGGCAAAGCTGGAGAAGATGCTTGAAAGCAGGAAACTGTTAGCTTCAGCTTCACCGATTACTTTTCAAGAGGTAAATATTTTGGGTGTAGAAGAAGAGAGGTTTGGAATATTGCCGCTTATGTTTTTAAAGCAGGATAAAGGAAGTTATCGGTTTGGGTACCAGCTTTCAAATGGATATGGAAGATATTGGGAAGTCAGGCGGTTAAAGACAGTGCGTTATATAGGCAGAGATATAAAGAATTTATTTAAGGCTATAGCTGTCAGGCAGGATATCGAACAGTTCGACGCGGCAGGAAACCTGGAGGAGAAGATCGTGATTGTTCTCCCTGTGGCGGAGCATTCGGTATACAAACAATGGCTGCATTCACAGGTGAGGAGTTTGGCGAATCACTATAGCTTGAGTTTTGTCGTTAATCTTAATTTAAAGGATACCCTCTCCCTGAATACTCAAAGAATGGGACTACATTTAGGAGAAATATCTTATATGGGCGTTGCGCATCAGGAAGTGTATAAACTGGAGTTTAAAGATATCGATTTGATCAGGCCGATAGAATCATTATTCAAATATTTCAAATATCCGTATGGCTATTATTTAGGGAATAAGACCATTCAGGAAACTTTGATTGATGTGGGAATAGTCGAGATCATCATTCTGACTGCCCGGCATACGGCAATAGAGCTTGTAATCAATAAAAGTGAGATTGAGTTACTGCGTGATATCATTAAAACAGGCGAGTTTGATAAAGTTTATTATCTGCTTTATTTTCTGTTGAATTCCTGGAAGCATGATGTTAAATTTCTGGCGAAGTTAGTTGTTTTCTTCGATTATGAGGATTTTTTAGAGCGTTTTGGAGAGAGAAAAGCCAGGATCATTTATTCACTCTATTCTGACCATATTGAAGATCGTTGTTTAAAGTCGAGCAGTCCGATGTTTACCCGCCGCCAGTTTATAACGATTTTAGCGGGAAGTTTGTTCATAAGCGATATAAGAAATCTTTTCGCTCAAAATCTTATCAAAAGCCCGGGAATAGGCAGCGTCTTCCAAAAAGAGCTCAAGGCTCTTTCCGATACGGAAGATGAGTACTTAAGCTATACTTTAGGTTTTCTTACTCTCAGCGAAACTGCGCAGAAGCGTAAAGAGCTTTTGAATCCTCTCTACGCTTCAGGAGAGAGGCTTCTTTTTGTCAAGGCTGATAATGTGGCGCGGCTGGCTTCTTCTCTCGGGTATTATTTCAAGGGAGTTGTTCCTTCTATCACTATTGCGCTGCGCCCCGGGGCCGGCAAACAGTATACGTACATTATTGTTTTTCAAACTGATTTGTTTGAGGAAAAACAGAATATGTTCCCGGCTGTGCTCGCGCATGAATTCTTCGGCCACGTCTACGATTTCGAAGCCAATCCCGCGAAATACAATCATGATATCGCTCAAGCCTTTAAATCGAAAGAATATGTTTCAATCTCCGAAGAATTCGCTTATACCTCTGCGATCTTGATTTTCGAGGAAATGCTGGGTGTTGTTAAACAAAAATATAATTCTTTGCCGGCGCTCGAAAAGCCGCAGTCACGTGCGTTGATCAATATCTTCGAAGAAAGCCTCTTGCAGTTAAAAGCAGACTATCGCTCCTGGAAGCAAAAAGCGTCTTCTCCTCTGGAAGAGAGAAGCGACTTTAGGCCGTATGAACCAAAGTTGACTTATGTTCTTTCTACCGCCTCGCCGCTGGCAGAAAGACTCCCCTATGCGTTTGTCAGGCAGTCAGGGAAAAAAGCCATTACTTTTCTCGTTTCTTTATTGAAAAGGCCGTCCAGTGAATTCGTAGCAGACGACCTGTTATCTGCCTTTAAAAGTTTTAATGGCGGTGAAAAACTAAGGATATTTAAATTAAGCGGAAAACCTTCCGAGTTAGCTGAAAAGCTCGAAGAATATTTGAATGACTGCGGCGATACCTTGGCCACCATTGAACTCAAACTGGAGTTTCCTCATAATAGTGAATATGCGGTGATAATTGATGAGGCACGCTATATAAGATCACGATTAGACAAAATTAATAAAGGAAGTATAAGTAATTATGATTTTGAATTTGTTTTTTCAGCGGCGGTTTTTGAACGGTACGTTAATTTCGACTATATTTCTTTAGGCCGGACCCCGGAGGTTATCGCGCGATTGCGGCAAAAACATTTGATGTCAAAGACATTTGAGAAAATCGTGGTTTTCCTTGAAAGCAAGTACCTGAATAACAAGGTCAGGTTTTCTATAGCCCCGGGAACCTCTGTGATGGAGCGCTGGGCAAAGAAATATTTCAGCGCGGAATGTATAGTTCCCGGTCAAGATCTCCAATGTTGGGAAGGAGTTATCGGAAAACGCGCTTTATCTTCTTCCCCGATGACTGTGCGTCGAAATTCCGTATCTTCAAAAAGGTTAAACAGGGGCAGTTCCAAGATTATACAGGAAAGAACCATGCCGAATATATTATCTTATAGGGCTGTATTTGCGCTTTTGACCCCTTGGGTTTGGACAGTGGCCGGGTTAGCTTTGCTGCCTTATGCTTTTGCCAGGCAATTAGCCCTTATTCCTGCGGCAGTAGCCATTGTCAGTTATGGCGCAACCGCCTCTATATTCTGGCTTATCAGGATATTCCGCTATAGCAATTTGTCCTGGCAGGCAAAAGAAAACTTTGTCAGGATATTTATTCACCTGCGTATCCTTAACATATTCTCAGGCGCCGCTTTATTATTGCTTATGGGTTTAAATATCGCCGAAGTCACGCTTTCTCCCTGGTTACGTTTAAGCGGGATTGTCCAGTGGGGTTTTTCATTGTGGGCTGTTGTCGATATAGTACAGTTCTTTGTTTATAAAATATCCGGCGGAGTAAGAGGTTTACGGGATGAGTTGCTTTGGAATATTGTTTTATTGGTTTTAGGTAAACCTTACGACTTCAACCGGCCAAGGGGAGGAAGTGTCGGAAGGGAGCTGTCGAAATTAGCCGAACGGATAAATAAACGCGAAAGTAAGGCAGTACCGTCTGCAAATCTAATCGGCCACCTGCCCCCTCAACAAAGTTCTTCTCCCCTTAAAAAAGAAGAAGCCCAAGCTCTCGGCGAACTTAAGAAATATGTGCGCGGGATGCCTCCTCATGATGTCGCGGTCGTCGAATCAAAATATACGCCTTTGTCCCAGTTTAATATTTTTAGCCGTTTTATTAAAGACGGATGGAAGTCCATGTCTTTTTCTTATCGGGCGTTGAG
>CAZPNW010000222.1:0-2282 GCA_964588175.1 uncultured Planctomycetales bacterium | reverse complement strand
TCAAGCGTTAAAGGAAAACAGGTTTATCGTGTTCGTGTCGGTAAATTCAGCAAACGGGATGAAGCGGCCGCGCTTGAAAATAAATTGTCTCAAGAAGGTTATCCCACTAAAATTTCCCCCTAAAAAACATACATGCCTTATTCAGGTAAGCAGCACCTTATGAAGCAAAAGGTTGTTTTTATTGTCGGGCCGACTGCTGTCGGAAAAACTGATGCGGCCGCCTGCCTGGCGGCGAAACTGCGCGGAGAAATAATATCCTGCGATTCAATGCAGGTATATAAAGGTATGGATATTATTTCTTCTCAGGCAGGAAGCGTCCTGCGTAAAAAGGCCCCGCATCATCTGCTTGCTGTTGTCTCTCCCGAAAAAGAATATAATGTTTCTGAATACCGGGCCGCAGCGCTTAAGATGGTCAAGGAGATCCTGGGCCGGGATAATCTCCCGATCTTTGTCGGCGGGACGGGATTGTATATGACGGTATTGATCGACGGCATTTTTAAAGAGAAAACAGAAGATCAGGATATTAGGGACCGTTTGTACGCAGAAGCTCAGAAGTTCGGGGGTATGGTTTTACACGAGAGATTAGTGAAGGTCGATCATGACGCCGCGTTAAAGATCCACCCGAATGACACCAAAAGGCTTATCCGCGCCTTGGAGGTGTTCGAGGCAACGGGCAAGCCGATCTCTTTGCTGCAGAAAGCTCGCAGCGGGCTCTGGGGAAAATATGATGTGCGGATCTTTTGCCTGAATATGGTGCGTGAAAAGCTCTATCAAAGGATCGATGAACGGGTGGAGAGAATGTTCAAAGAAGGGATAATGGATGAGGTCAGGTCGCTTCTGAGGTTAAGATTGAGTAAGACCGCTGCCTGTGCTATCGGAATTAAAGAACTTAAATGTTATTTCGCGGGTTTGTGTTCATTGGATGAGGCTAGAGCCTTGATGCAAAAAAACAGCCGCAATTACGCCAAGCGGCAGCTGACCTGGTTCCGTAAGGACAAGCGTATCCGGTGGGTTGAGGTTGCTGACGATGAGTCGCCGTCTCATGTCGCTGCGAGAATATTGAAAGAATTGAAATCCAATCGTCATTCTGAGGCTAAGGCGTAGGCGATGAACGAAGAATCTGAGCAGGTATAAGATCCTTCCATATAGATAAGTAAGAGACTCAGGATGACGATTAAGTTTACTCAGTAAGAGGCTTGGAATGACGTGTGGATAGTAGTGTGTCACCGGATGACATATTTCAAGACCGGGACTTGAAAAGTCGTTTTAAAATACAGGTAAGTCCCGGTCTTGAAATAGTGAAGTAATGATTTAATGCAGGAAATCGTATAAGAAAGAGAGACTATGGAAAAAGCATTGCTGGTGACCATAAAGTTGAAGTCGGATAGAAGTAAGTGGAGTATGGATGATATTATCGAGGAAATGGAAGAATTGGCTTTGACCTGCGGCGCTGAAATAGCCGATAATGTAAACGCGATAATAGAAAAGCCGACGCCTAATCTTTTTATCGGGAAAGGCAAGGCTGATGAAATTACTATGCTGTGCGCCGAATTAGGGGTAGATACGGTGATCTTTAGTTGTGACCTTTCAGGCACACAGCAGCGTAACTTAGAAGAGGTCCTGGGCAGAAAAACGATCGACCGCACGCAGTTGATCCTGGATATCTTTGCCAAACACGCGCACAGCCCTGAAGGAAAGATGCAGGTTGAGCTGGCGCAATTACAGTACCTGCTTCCCCGGCTTATCGGTAAAGGTATCATCCTTTCCCGTATGGGCGGCGGTATCGGCACCAGCGGCCCGGGTGAGCAGAAGCTGGAAGTCGACCGCAGGCGCATCAGGAAGAAGATCGATAAACTCAAAACTGATCTGGGCAGGTTCTCTCAGCACCGCTTAACCATCAAGAAAAAAAGAAAAGATAACGCTGTTCCGACGATCGCTTTGGTCGGCTACACCAATGCCGGCAAATCCACGCTTTTGAACGCCCTCACCAATGCGGGGCAGGTTGTCGCCAATAGCCTATTCACCACGCTGGATACCTTGTCAAAAAAACTGGTTTTACCGAACGGGGAACAGGTGATCCTTTCCGATACTGTCGGGTTCTTGCAGCATTTGCCCCATCATCTTATCGAGGCTTTTAAGGCCACGCTCGAGGAAGTCGTTGATGCCGACCTGTTGATCCATGTTTTAGATGTAAGCCATCCGCGTGTTTATGAGCATCATGAATCTGTGGTCGAAGTATTAAAAGAATTGCAAGCTGATAGCCGGCCCCTGGTAACCGCTTT
>CAZPNW010000221.1:0-4186 GCA_964588175.1 uncultured Planctomycetales bacterium | reverse complement strand
TTTCTCCCCTTTGTCGGGCTTTATGCCGGTACGTTAGATTGTATCTTTGGAGTCGGGAAGCCGACTGAAGGAGAGCTGACCTTTCATCTCACCCAGATGCTCGGCGGGCAGATGTGTTATCGTTTGGCCAGTTATGATGCTTTAAAGGATGGGGTGAAAAACCTTGTGCTTTCCCGGGATGAAAATAATTTCAGCGAAAGAGAGGCCGGTATTTTACGCAATAACGCTTTAACGGGCATGTCTCTTGACATATTAAAGGAACAGGCATTCTCAGAGGTTGCTACCTATCCGCGGCTTCGTGACAGCGGGATCGCGATAGCATTCGTAAAAGACAATTATTGGGATAAAGATATTCAGGGTATCAGGATCGACCTGGAAACCGGGGATGTAACGGTCGATGTTTTTTGGTCAGGAATTTCAGGGGATGCCAAGATCTTCAGGATAACATATGGATCTTTGATCTCTGGCATCAAAAATAAATTATTGTTGGAGCGCGATATTCAACAGAAAGCAAGATTATATTCCCAGCTTGCCCATTGTTATTCGGGATTCGGGTTTTTCGGGAAAGCCAAAGACGCGATAATGGAAGCTATCAGTTTGACTCCCGAACAAAGAATGAGGAGCAGGTATCTTTCGGAGCACGCTGATCTGGAGGCCCATCGCAGCCTCGTAGAAGATCAAAAGAAGTATGCCGTCGCTAACGGGGTCATGCATCTTGTGCAGGCGGTCACCTCCTGGGGAAATAACCTGAAAGCTCGAAGTCTTTTAAGAAGGCTTTGTAACTTGCTTGCTGATTCATATCGGACCAAGGCGGAAGCCCTTGAAAAAGCGCAGCAGGAAGACGGGATTGATAGGGCTCAGAAGATCAGGGAAAAGTATGTGCTCGCGGAAACAAGCTATAGGGGGAGCATAAAATATTTTCTCCCCCAGGTAAAGAAGGACGATGTATCGTTTAAAGGCGCTGTGTCCCGGTTAAAAACAAGTTCCGAAGCTTTGGAATTAGAGCGTCAGCGGCTGGAGTTTCAGCTGGTAAGCCGGCAATTAAAGATAACGCAATTGAAGCTGCATAAGGAGCATACGCAAGGTTACTATGTGACCCTCGGCAGTGTCTACGAGGATATCGCTCGGTTGTATATTGCATATGGGTTTCATCATCGGGCAGAAGTTTATTTAAGAAGGGCATTGGAATCGTATGAGACCGTCAGCCGGCATTTTGGCGGGATACTTCCTACTGAAACCGTCAGAAGCATGGCTGATATCTATGTCGTGGAATATATGTTTGAGGCCGCCCTTAAGGTATATGCGCGCCTGCTGGATGCGAAATCGGCATTTTACGTGTTTTCTCCCAAACATGATGATGTACAGACAAGAGAAGATTTCTATAAAGGGAAATATCTTCTTGATTTTGAATCAGTCTTGCCGCACTACATTCAATGTTCGATGCTGCTTGCCAATGAGCCTGCTGAGAATATAGCAGTAATGGAAGTAAAGACGAATGCTTGGCTCATGAGTGTTGGAGAGCATATAGCAAGATGGGCTCAAGAAGGTTCCATTTATGCGGATACGGATGGTGTCTTATGGGTTAAAGGAGCAGATACAGCAACGCGGTTGCTGGATGTGATCGCGCGTTATCAAAGAACAAATGCTGCATCTTCTGCGTTAGGCCTGCCGCAGCAGGTAAAGAGTGATGACGTTATTTCCGGCCTTGCGCGCGAAAAGAAAGATGATCTGCGCCTGGGGCCTGAAGAGCTTTGGTTATTGCGTTGTATGCGCTCGTATGAAAAGGGAGTTCTGGCTTCGTTGGTCGCCGAAGCTTGTGAACAGGATATCTTGACGCCCGGGCAGCAGAAAGTCTTATTATGCGTTCTTGAAAAAGAGGCCATATCTCCTAAAGTATTAGCTGGAATTCTGGGAAAAGACGCATCTTCGGTCTATCGGGGCTTGGTCCGCAGAAAAGATGCTGCTTTTACAAGAGAAGGGGCGTATTTCGGGATCTGGGCTCATATTTCTGAACAGGATAAAGAGTATATCCTTATGAAATTGCATGAAAAGATCGCGTTTCAGCCTTTGGTTTATGCTTTGACCCCTTTTGCGTTTTCCGAACCAAGGATCATCAGCGTTGTAGAATATTTTATTTTTCTGGCATTATCACAAGGGGCATTTAAGGAACTTACGGCTAACTTGAGAGGATATCTTAATGCTTTTGAGAAGAATGGGAAATTTACTTTATCCGCTGTGGCGCAGGATTTGAAAATAAGCAGGGGGAATCTGCAGAGATTTTTGAGGCGTCCCGTAAGAACGAAAGAATTCCGCGCTGTTCTGGACGGATCTCTGTATGATGCTTGGCTTCAAGCTTTGACGGGCCACTATGCTCAGGTGAGCCTTAAAGTCCTTTGCGGGCAGATTTTTAATGAACCGGCGGCGGGGATTGTTTCTCGCGCAGGAGAAGAATTCTTGAATGTATTGTTCGCCGAGAGGCAAGGGGAATACATGGCCGGAAAAGGCCAGCCGCGGGAAATAAATGATCTTTCACGGGATGACATGGAATACCTTATTACTGCCCGCTTGTTTGAAAACACTGCGTATAAAAGATTGGCGAAGCGTTTTGGGGTGGCAGAGATAACTGTTTTGAGGTTTTTCGAAGGGCGTAAGGAAGATCCTCGCAGTATCGAAGGGGCTATCCCGCGGTTATATGATTGGTTGATACAGAGGGGAGAAGTTCCTGATCGTCAGAATAACGATCAGGTAGTGCCTTCGCAAGATGATATCTCTCAAACAAAGGTTGATTTAGATGAACTAAAAGTTTTAGATGATGATACACGGCAGGAAAATGACTTGCCTGTGGCGCGCGAAGAAGCGAGCGTTCGGCAAGACGAAAATGAGGGAGATCCATTGAAGCATATCGAGGACATACTTGAGCGGCTTGTATGGCTGCGGCAGCCGATGTTCCTTGCGTATCGTGAAAAAAGAGGATTTATTGAACAGGAACTGGCAGGTATCGGGCGCAGGATACTGTGGGTAAAACAAAATTTCCCGCAAACAACCGAAGAAGCATCGTTTAAGCCTTTATGGAAAAAGATCATCCGGGAGTTATACATCTTTAAAGATAGAGGGCTTGGGTACTCTTTGCCTAATCTGGTCGCGCCTCTTTTAAGCAGGAACAATCATTTAGCGAGCAGCTCTGCCTTGACGGTTTCTTCTGTGGGGCAGTCCCAGAACAAGAGCGGCGCGCATAACGCGCTTGCCGAATCTCTAGAAATCACTAAGAGATTTTATGAATATGCCGGTTATTCCCTCTGGCGCAAGACCGAGCAGCGTTTCGAAGATCGCCTTATTCTAAATGTGGCTTATGGCTCTTCTCAAAACAGCCTTTTCCCGGAAAATAATTGCGAGTATCGGCGCTTCATCGGAGTCAATGACGTTTTAACGACAACCAGGTGCACGAATTGCATGGGAGTAATAGGCGCGGGATGGGGAGAAAATAAGCTCTCCGGTTTTGTACGCCACCAGCATCTCTATTCTCCTCTTGAAAAGTCGTATTTTCCTCCTGAAGATGATACCGCGTATTCCTTGGGTAAGGCGGAAACACTTAATACGTATGTGTCTAAAATAGCCGTAAATAAAAAGGTCAGATTAGTCCTGTCTTACCGTCAGGATGTGCAAAGGTATGTTTCAAGGATCCGTGATACTTTGCTAGCGGCGTATCATGATGTTGATTTTCGCCTCCTTTTGATCGACCGTCAGCTCGGTTGGGATATGGATTCGAATATCATTGCGACGACGGATGGGATCGGGGTGCGCAGTTGGGATATGCAGGGCAGGGAGCGCGGCCTGGTAGTTCCGTGGAGTGAGATGGATTTATTGCTTAACCAGTATGCCTATGCAGTGGTCGATATGAGCGGGGTAGTACTTGCCGCTCAAAAAGTATCGTCACCCCTTCTTGATCGGGAAGGTGGGACTACAGCGCAGAATTGTAAGAAGTCATGGCGCGACGCTGTTTTCGGCAAGAAAAAGCTTTACGCTCTTGTTTCCGCTGTTTTATCCCTCGCCGTTATTACGGTATATTTTCAATCTGCTTTTCGTAGTAAATCATTCCAGAAAGAAACTCAGACACAGATTACAAAGACCTATCAAGGCCTTGATGTGTACCAGTGGATCAAAAGATTAACCAAGGGGAGCGTTCAGG
>CAZPNW010000220.1:0-4930 GCA_964588175.1 uncultured Planctomycetales bacterium | reverse complement strand
GGACGGACAAAAAACTGGGCCCGGTCTTCCATGATAAAGAATGGCTCGAGTACCGCAGAAAATGGGACCGCAACCCACGAGAAGGGATCGTCGAAAAGGTCCCGCTGCAGATCGATCTTTTCGCGGTTGACGTCTGTAATTTAAAATGCCCTATGTGCCCGCGGCAGTCTTATATCCCGGGTAAAGGGTACATGGACTTTAATTTGGTAAAGAAAATAATAGATCAGGCTGCCGAGCAGGGGTTATGCGCTTTCAATTTCGCGGGATTAGGGGAGCCGAGCTTGTATCCTCAGCTTTTTGAAGTGATCAAATATGCCAAAGCCAAGGGAGTTGTCGATGTCAATATGCATACCAACGGCACGCTTTTGGGGCATGATTTTAACCGGAAGTTGCTTGATTCAGGACTTGACCGGCTGATTATTTCTTTGGACAGCGCGGAGAAAGACCGATACGAGAAGATCAGGGTTGGAGCAAAGTTTGAAAAGGTCTACACCGCAGTAGAGGACCTCATTAAACAACGTAATGAACACCCGAAAACAAGAATGCATATTAAAGTGAATTTTATCGAAATGGATGAAGATGACCCTGCCGATAAAGATAAGTTCATTGCCTATTGGTCTGGTAAAGTGAACCGTATATCGATCTTAAGGTATCTTGATTGTCAGGAAGGAGAAGAAAGGCTTTACCATAGGAAGAATTACATGCAGGATAATGATTTCTGCTGCCCGGAATTATGGCGCAGGTTAGTTATATTGAGTGATGGTACCGCGACGCTGTGTCCACGGGATATGAAAAAGCATTATGTTATCGGCAATGTCCTTGAGCAATCCGTTTCAGATATTTGGAGAGGGAAAAGAATCCAAGAGGTAAGAGACTTGCACCGGCAGGGCCGTTTTAAGGAAGCAAACGCATGCCGTTTTTGCCCGGATTCTTACGATTCAAAGAGGGGAATGAAATGAAACTTCAGAAGAATTGGGAGATCAAAGCAGGTCTTTTAGCTAAGGCAAGAAACCTTTACAAAAAGGGTGGATTTAATCCCGCATTTTATATGTATCGGTATCGCTTTAATTCTTACCCAAACAAATGCAAGGTCGGAAAGTATCCTTTGGATGTCATCGCGGAAGCTTCAAATATTTGTAACCTGCGGTGTTCGATGTGTTTCCAGAGTGACGGGACGCTTCCCGTTGAAAAAGCCGCGAAAGTCCCGCTTATGCCGATGGACACATTCAGAAAGATCGCCGATGAATGCGCACAGTACAAGATACCCGCTTTAAAACTGAGCTGGCGGGGAGAACCCCTGTTAAACGAAAACTTTATTGAAATGCTGCGATACGCGAAATCAAAAGGCATCTTAGAGGTAAGTTCTTTAACGAATGCTACACTGATGAACGAAAAGATATGCCGTGATATCGTGAATGCTCGATTGGACCAGCTGATAATTTCCATCGATGGGTTTACCAAACAGACATATGAGAAGATCAGGGTTGGCGCTGATTATGATGTTGTTTTGAGCAACCTTAAATTTTTGATCGATGTAAGGGGAAAATCAAGAAAACCGTTCATTCGATTGCAGTATACTGAATCTGATATCAACAGGCATGAGACAGAAGAGTTTTATGAGTATTGGAAAAAAAAGATAGATGAAGTTACCATCTCGTACTGCCAGGAATTCGGGTCAGTGGAAAAAAACGGCCACGGGAATATCCCTGTTCATGAATATTGCTGTAAGCAGCCTTTCGCGCGCCTGGTCGTTATGACTGACGGTACAGTCTGCGTTTGCGCGACCGATGTGGCAGGCGATAATGCGATAGGCAATGTACATGACAAGACTTTAAAAGACCTTTGGGATTGCTCTCAGATACAAGAGCTTCGCCGGCAGCACAAAACGGGCACGTATTACCTGAACCCGATGTGCCGGATATGCGCGCATAATATTTTCATGGCGAATAAAGCGGCAGGCCGCAGCGGTTAATACATAATCACGAAAGGGTATTTTGGTAATGTCAAAAATCCGGGTCATTGGAAAGAATATCAGTTTTTTAGCGGGAAACCGTATTGTTAGCGTAGCGATTTCTTTTTTCCTTTTTCCTTTTATAGTCAGATACGTCGGTAAGGAAATATACGGGGTTTACCTGGTCGCCATGACGATCACCGGTTATTTCGGCCTTTTGGACCTCGGAGTCATGTCGGCGCTTACTAAGTACGTTTCCGAATATAACGGTAAAAAAGACAGGGAATCTGTTAATAAGATCGTGAACGCATCATTAAGCTTTTATGTATTGATAGGAATAGTGGTCTCAGTATTGTTGTTCTTTTTTTCGTTATCTTTCGCGAAATTCTTTAAAATACTGCCTGCTAATATCCCTGTCGCAAAAGACCTTTTTCTCATTGCTTCAGTATCGGCATTGCTGGTCTGGCCGCTCAATACGTTCCGCGGGTTCGTTCAGGGGCTGAATTTATGGGCCATAGACGCGTCGGTCAATATAACCGTGCAGATAATCAATGGAATATTTACTTATATTCTTTTGATTTCCGGCTGCGGGATAATCCAATTATTTGTCGTAAATCAGGTTTTAACTATTCTGGGAAGTATGTTCCTGTATGCTTATATCAGGAGAAACTACTGTTTTAAGGTGGTCTTTCCCTACCTGGAATTTAAAACCTTTAAGTTCATATTCAATTTCAGTTTTTTTTGTTTTGCCAGCGCGGTAATCAGCAGTTTTTTGTTCCAGGTCCATAACCTGCTGATAGGCTATTTCGTTTCTGTTTCCGCGGTTTCCACATACGCGGTCGCCTATAATATCCAGTCGTATTTAAGGGTGATCAATTCTACTATTGGCGCCCCTCCCTGGACGATCGCCTCTGAAATGGAAGGCAGGGGAGAACATGAATCACAAAGGCAGCTTGTTTTGAAAGGCACTAAGTACATGTCCGCGGTCTTTTTGCCGGTCATTCTCATACTTTTTGTTTTTGCCGAGCCGTTTATTATATTTTGGATGGGAAATACCTTCCGTGAAAGTATCCTGCCGGCCAAGGTCATTATCTTATTCTGGCTTTTTAACGGGACTCTTGAATTAGCCGGCAGCATGCTTTCTGCCAAAGGGATCGTGAAAAAACCGCTTTTGATCCAATTGGGTGTCGTGGCGGTCAATTTAGCCATTACTCTTTTTCTCATAAAACCTCTGGGGATCCTTGCGCCCGCGATCGGCTTGACTTTTTCAATGATCATGATCGGTTTCCCCTTTACGCTGCGGTTATCATTAAAGAATCTTAAGATCAAAGCCGTTGATTATTTTAAAAAGTCTATAAGCGGTAACTTACTGTTATATGCTTTTGTGTATTTTGTTTCAGTTGGAATGCTGCGGTATTGGTATCCTAAGAACATATTTTTCGTACTTGCTGAAATGGCTGTTATCTATAGCGTATCTTTAATCCTTTATTATGCCGGTTTGAATAGATCGGAAAGGCTGGATATAAAAAGGCTGTTTTTAAAACAAGCTTCGTAACCCGTGATGTTTTTATAACCAAGGGGAGAGAAGCAAGCTCAAATGAAGGGCCACGATAGGACGGATTTAATATGAGGATCTTACTGGTTATCTATGATAATGGCGCCTATATCCATTGCTTTCCGCAGGGATTAGGCTATATCGCTGCCGTCTTGTCTCAAAAAGGGCATTATGTCGAGATATATAATCAGGATTATTTCCATTATAGCGAAGCACACCTGAAGGAATATCTGGAAAAGAGCGATTTTGATGTCGTCGGAGTAAGCGTCATTGCCGGATATTACCAATATAGGAAGCTCTTAAAGATCTCTGGCGCCATCAATGATCTTCGCAAACGGCCGTTTTATATCATTGGCGGCCATGGGCCGACCCCAGACCCGGGATTCTTCCTCTTAAAAACTCAGGCCGATGCTGTGGTGATGGGGGAAGGAGAGCAGACTATCGTCGAACTGCTTAATGCGCTCAGAGACAAAACAACATTTTCAAAGATCCAGGGGATTGCGTATAGAGAAGGCAAGAACGTAGTGATTAACCCGAGGCGGGCCCTTATTCACGACATAGACAGTATTGGATTTCCCGCTTATGAGCTGTTCCCGATACAGTATTACAGATTGTTACGGATGCCTCACGCGCAGAGTGACGATTTTGTGATGACAGTCCTTTCAGGAAGAGGTTGTAATTTTAAATGTAACTTTTGCTATCGCATGGATGAAGGACTGAGGATCCGTTCTAATGCCAACATCATTGAAGAAATAGTCCTGCTTAAGAAAGACTACGGTATAAATTATATTATTTTTGCCGATGAGCTCTTAATGACTTCACCTCAAAGGACCATTGAATTATGCAATGATTTTCTTAAAAAGAAATTGAGTGTTAAATGGTCATGTTGCGGCAGGCTCAATTTTGCTCAGCCTGAAGTTCTAAAACTGATGAAAAAGGCCGGATGTGTTTTTATTAATTATGGCATTGAAGCCATGGATAACCGGATACTCAGGAATATGAATAAGGCGTTAACGACAGATCAGATCACGCGGGGGATTGAAGCGACTTTAAAAGCAGGTATCAGCCCCGGTTATAACATTATTTTCGGTAATATCGGAGAAAATAAGGAAACCCTGTCCAAAGGAGTGGAATTCCTGCTTAAATATGACGACTGTTCTCAGATGCGCACGATCAGGCCGGTAACTCCCTATCCCGGCTCTCCGCTTTATTATTATGCTATCGAAAAAGGTTTGCTGAAAGATTGCGAGGATTTTTATGAGAACAAACATGTCAACTCCGACCTTTTAACAATAAATTTCACTGAACTTTCTGATGAGGATTTTCACCGCTCTTTACTTGAAGCTAACACGCTGTTATTGAAAAACTATTTTAATAAAAAATGCAAAGCGCTTATTTCGGAAGCGCAAGACCTGTACCTGAAA
>CAZPNW010000219.1:0-9544 GCA_964588175.1 uncultured Planctomycetales bacterium | reverse complement strand
GGTTTACCGCGGACGATGAAGTCTATCATTATTTTCTGACTGAGCGCGATAAAAAAGGCAGGATGCTGGAGAAATTATGCTATACGATAGGTAAAGACAGCCTCATCTTTACTTCCGATGACGCATTACAGGAATACCAGGTGTATGGATATAATAAGCAGCAAAGACCTGAAGGGGAGGTTGTTTACGGTAAGGATTCCCGGCAGAAGTACCGCGTTGTTTATGAGTATGATGCCCGCGGCAATAAATCCAGGGATGTGCGGTATAACGATAGAAAGGAAGTAATATACTACACGGCATATGAATATAATAAGCAAGGTTCCATAATAAAAGACGTGGATTACAACGGCTTCGGTGCGGACAACATATGGTTTAGCGCTGATGATCAGATCGAGAAATACCATCAGCGCGAGTTTGATGCCCAGGGTAAGCTGCTGCGGGTCCGTGAATATCATTCTCAACATAATGGCAGGGGTGAGGATGGGATTTGGTTTAGCGCTGATGATGCCGTTTCCTCGGCAAGAGAACTCATCTACAATGATCTCGGCCGGGTGGTCAAGACAAAGAAATATAGGGGAGCAGGGGGGGATCTGCAATGGTTTAGCGCCGATGATATCCTGCAGTATTATACCGTGCGTCTTTATAACAAAGACTTTAAGCAAAATAACGCTTATGAAATTCCTGAAAATATTCATTAATCCCGCGCGTCTTGTCCCGAAAGAAGTAAAAACCCGGGGAGCCTATGTTCAGCAGTTACTATATCTCAAGCAGGTATGGGATGAAGAGAATTACGGCTTAGAGCGGATCGTGCGCCTTCTGCTTTGCCTGGCGCAGTTTTTTTACCCCATCCTTTTGATCAGGGATATTTTTGGCAGGTGGGGTGGCGTGTCCGGCAGGAGGCTGGCTGTCGAGTTTTATGCCATAGTCAAGTTAGTCCTTCCACTTGTTGCTTTATGGTTGGGATGGTACCGGTATCCTCTGGTGATCTTTCTGGTCATCTATTTGCTCAGTGAAACTCTCGTGCACCTGTTGCATCTGATCTTTCTTTCTGATATTCACTCTGCCGCGGTTTCCTACCGGCGTTCGTTATTATTGATCTTTTTGCATTACGCTGAAGTGGCTTTTGATTTTGCGGTGATCTATAGGGCCTTTGATTTGTTGAACAGGCCGATGGATGCGGTAGGCGCGCTTTATTTCAGCGTCGTAGCTACTACCACGGTTGGGTTCGGCGATATCTGCGCGAAAAATACCGCCGGGCAGCTGGTGGTAATGTCGCAATTATTGATCTGCGTGGTTTTTATAGTGGTATTTATCAATTATTTTTCCCAAAAGATAAATGAGTAAAGTTAGTTAATTGTTCCCTTGACAAACGGGGATGTGTCCTTTAAGATGTTTTATATTAATAGTCGATAAGAATGGGTGTTGTCCTTGGTACTTACACCCGGCGCTTATTGGAATTGCGCCGGCACTTGCCTTAATTGGATAGGCAAGTACGCCGCTTTCTGCGGCGTGTTTTGCATTCTGCAAAAGGAGGATCTGCATATGGATAGCCTAAAATGGCAAAAGAAGTTTATTGGATTTGCCGGTGTCTTTGTTGTTGCGTTGGCATTCCTGGTTAATTATTCAATGGCAATTGCTTATGACGAGGGGTCCGGGGATGATGATCCTCATGCCCAGTTAATGGAGCAGGAAATTGTGCAGAAACGGGAGAAAGCCCCGGTTTTAATAATTAAGCAGCAGGTAGCAGCGCTTATGCCAAAGCCTACGCTGCCTCAGGGGACAACGCGTATAGAAGAAGTTGTCGTCAAAGGTTCAACCCTCCTGGCCCAGGAAGCTATCGATAAGCTCAAAAGAGATTACGAACACAGGGACTTGACAGCCAGGCAAATGCAGCGCTGCGCTGATTTGATCAGCCGCGCTTACAGCCGCGAAGGCTACATTACCTCTTATGCCTACATTATTCCCGATAAGCTCGGTGAGGGTATCCTGGAGATCATGACAGTCGAAGGCATGACCGGCAAGATCAATATTCAAGGTAATGAGAATTTCTCGACAGATCTGTTGATGAAAAAAATAACTTTAAAGGAAGGCCAGCCGTTCAACTTTATCGCGCTTAACCTGGATGTTTACAGGATGAATAGGCATCCTGACAGAAAGCTGGCTATTCAGATCGACCTGGATAAGAGCACAGGCACAGCAGACGTCACTTTGACGGTAAAAGATAAATCTCCTCTGCATGCCACTCTGCAGGCGGATAACTACGGCGCTGAAACTATCCTCTATAACCGCTACAAAACTTTTCTTATCCATAATAATATCACCGGCCATGACGATAGCCTGACTGCCAAGATCGAGTGGGCCGAAGGCGATGCCCATAAGATATTCGACCTGGATTATAGCATCCCGCTTAATAATAAATGGAAATTCCAATTTTATCTTCTGCCGTATAAATCAGAAGATTATTATTATAAGGATAATGAAACCACGGATTTTGAGAAACGGGCGAGAAAATTCTATTTTTGGTTTTACCAGTATTTGATCAATAAGCCCGACCTGGAGTTTGTTTCCAGCTATGGTTTTACCTATTTTGATATCTGGTGGTATAAGCCTTATGTGCAATATAATAATCCTACCCGGAAGGATGAATTCCGTGTCCTTAAGTGGGATCTGTCGCTCAATCGGGCCGATAATTACGGCCGTTGGGTGATCACCAATGACCTTCAAATGGGGATCCCTAATTTTCTTAATGGAGCGACCATAAAATCAGATGATGGGTCTGTCGTGGGCGCCAAAGGCAATTATGTCAAGAACCTTTTGACGGTAGCAAGGCGGCAATCATTATTTGCCGGTGTTGATTTTATCAGTAAGGCCCGCTGGCAGGTTTCTTCAGCTACGCTTACCGGAGTCAACGCGTTCAGCATAGGAGGTTATTGCGGCGTGATCGATAACAGGGGGTATCCGCGGACTCAGTTGCCGGCGGACGGAGGCAGGGCGATAACCCTGGGTTTCTCTTTCCCTCCTTATTTTATTCCTAAAGATATGAATGCGCCGTTCTCTACCAAGACAAAATTGAATAATGCCTTAAAATTGTTCACCTTTTGGGATTGGGCGCAAGGGGTCCTTAAAAATCCCAAAGTATCTGTTGTCCCGGGAGAGCCTGACGATAAGAAAGTCACTACGCTTGCATCTTTAGGGTTCGGGTTTACCTATACCGTGCCTGACCAGGGTTTTTCAGTGCGTTTGGATGCAGGCTGGCCGCTTACTCATCAACATGGCGTGGACGGGGATAATCATCATGTGTGGTGGTCGGTTACCAAATCTTTTTAATGCCGGTTTAATTGTCGGAGGGTCCGTATGGAACATATAAAAGGTATAAGCGTAAAAAAAGGGAGATAGTTATGAAAAAAAATAATTTCTTTGTTCTTTTTTTCAGCGCATGTATTACGGTTAGCGCTGTCTCTTTTTCGCGGGCAGCTGAGATTATTTATCTCGAAGGCAACGTGCAGGTACAGTCAGCTGCGGATGACACCTGGATAAAAGCGGAAAAAGGCATGCAGGTCGATATCGGAGATTCGATCAGGACAGCCAGGCATTCACGGGTAGATATAGCCCTTGACGCACAGAAGCAAAATACCATCAGGCTTGAACAAAAGACTCAGGTAGTGCTCAATTCAGCTTCTGAGGGCAGCCTGGACAGGTTGGATCTTTCCCGCGGTATGGTTTATTCGAATTTAGAGAATATTAAAGCGGGCTTGAGCTTTGAAGTGAATACTCCTTCAGCAGTCGCGGGTGTCAGGGGTTCCAGTTACCGGGTATATACTGAAAGGGACTCGGATGAGGTTTCTGCTTATAAGGATACAGTATTCATAAAGACATTTGACGCTAACAAGCAACAGACCACTGAAACAATGCTTCCTGAAGGATTTAAGACGATCATCGAAAGGTTTGAAATTCCCGGTGCTTTGGTCCAGGTGAGTTTAAGGGAGTTTGAGCGTTTTGATAATCTTAAGGACGATCTTCTTGATAATGCCGCGGGAATAGTGAGAGAAAAATCTGAGGGGCAACAGAAGGGTGGAGAAAAACAGACCAAGACCGACCTTGAACAGAAGACCGACCAGTCTGCTGATCAGGGAGGGATCATAGAAGAGGTTAATGAAACCAAGGACCTTACTGAAGAGAGCAATGTGGAAAAGCAGATCGAGGAAAGAGAGCCGGTGGAAGAAGAAAGTCACGGGTGGTAAAATAAATCTTTAAGGAGGAGAAATGGAAAAGAAGAAAATCATACTATTTGTCTCTTGTTTGGCAGTGATCGTATTTCCGTTGTTGTGTGCCGCTGCTGATGTTTCTGAGGAAGATGTTACCCCCCGGAATAAAAAGATCTATCTGGAGCCTGAGCGTTCGATCATCGAGCGCGGAAAGTTTAAATTCCTTCTGGCTTCGACCCAGGGTTATGACAATAACAGCCACCTCGATAGCAGGAGGGACGGCGATGCTTATTTGCAGACTTTTTTCAGGGGCACGTTCACTACTTCAGTTTCCAAGAAAACAGAAGCATTCCTTGGTTATGAATTAATGAATTTGCTTTACGCGGGTGAAGGTGACCTCGATCTGCTGCGTAACGGCATCCAGACCGGCATAAGCCATAATCTTACCCAGGACCTTACCTTCTCCGCGGAATATGATTTCGACAGCATTGAATATATAAATTCAGGCAATGACGATTATCTGGATAATCAAGTGGGGATGAAGCTTAAATATAAGCTGCCTCATAAAATGTATATGAGCCTGGGACATAATTTTATGCTCCGCAGTTATGCCGACCGGCTTATCCGCACCGCTGCCGATACCTTTAGCGAAAAAAAGAGGGAAGATATACGCCACACAGTTGAATATGAGGTAGGTAAATATTTCACCAAGGATTTTTTCAAGCTTGGGTACCAGTATTTCTTCAACAACTCCAATGAAAAATACCTGAATTATTATGATTACGATTCCCACAAGCTCGGGGCTTCTTTTACGCATCTGTTTAACGATAAATTCACCGGTTACCTGTCTGTTTCCAAGCAGTTCCGCGATTACCGCAGCCGCACGCTGATAAACGACGCCGGCTGTAGAGAGCATGAAAGAACGTTCTTAACGACAGCAGCGTTATATTACGCCTTTAATAAATCAATATCATTCGGCCTGAGTTATACGTATCGGGAGAACAAGTCTAATGAGCCGGTTGAAGAATATTCCGGTTCGTTGGTTTCAGTATCGACGTATTACCGATTCTAAGTTAAGAGATTCGTGAATAAAAAGACCCGCGTTAAACTATTTGTCAGCCTGAGTATTTCTATTGTCCTGGCAGGCTTAGTTTCTCTTGCTCTCAGATCAAAGTTCTACCAAATACTTGAATTAAAAGCTTTAGACCTGCGGTTTGCGTTAAAGGAGAACCGTCCTTCCCTATCGCCGATCCTGCACATCGATATAGACGACCAGAGCCTCTCTGGCATCGGCAGGTGGCCCTGGCCAAGGAATTACCACGCTAAGCTTACCGATATCCTTAAGGAATGCCAGGCAAAGCAGGTCCTGATGGATATTATTTTCACCGAAGAGTTCAAGGATAATCCTCAGGAAGATGCCCTCTTTGCCGATTCTATCGCGCGCGCCGGTATAACCTACTTACCTTTTTATTTTATTGAAAACCAATCTGATGTTTCTCCAGAGTTGAGATCCTTGCTTTTACAGGATATTACGCTTTCTGCCGCGGACGCGGCAAAAAAACTTAATATACTTTTAGAGCCTCTCTTGGAAACATTACCTCAGGCAAAGAAGTTAGTTTTAGAAGAAGCCGCGCGAAACTTGATACGTAAAGATCCCGATATCTCCTTTGAAGCCCTCCTCAAGCGTATGGAGGAGGAATACAAATGGTATTTATTCTCCGAAGATGAAAATTATTTGATGCAGCGTTTTCCCGCCCAAAAATTGCTGAGCTTTTTTATCACTAAGTTTGGGATCGATCTCCCGGTTGAACAATGGCCTTTTCAGCAGGAATACAGGATGTTAAACGTGCCGATCATGGCGTATACCCGTAGTATCAGGGGGAGCGGTTTTATTAACGCCGAGGCAGACCTTGACGGAGTCACCAGGAAGGTCCCTTTGTTTGTCAAGTATGAGGATAAGATCCTTCCTCAACTGACTATCGCGGCACTCATGGATTTCCTGGGAGTAAAGGAATTAGGCGCCGGGGGTGACCGTGTTATTCTTAAGCATGCCAGCTTAAACGGCTCCGTTAAGGATATTATCATTCCTGTCGACAAAAAAGGGGCAATGCTGGTGAACTGGCAGGGCAGATGGGGCGTTTCTTTTAAACATATCCCCTATTATTTGATCCTGCGGCTCCAGGAAGTAAGAGAACAGATGCATGCCCAGCCTCCCGGGGCGTCGCTTGAGTATTTTAAGAAAAGCGAAGCAGAGCTTTTAGGGAAGCTCACCGCTATGGTAAAGGGCAAGATCTGTATTGTCGGCTTGACTGCGACCGGCACGCATGACCTGCGGCCGATCCCCCTGCAGGAAAACTACCCGATGGCCGGCATACATTCGAACCTCATCGATACTATTCTTACGGGGAAATTCATCGTCAGGCTCGAGGGCGGATTGCGCCTGTTGATCTTTCTTTTAACTGCTTTAGTGATCGGGTTCAGTTCTTTAATGAAATTATGGAAAAGCCTTTTATTGTCGCTGGGATATGCGATCGGATATTTCCTTTTTTCCTATTTTATTTTTGTCCGTTTTGGCCTCTGGATAGACCTGGTCGGGCCGCTGGGTATTGCCGTATTCGGATTTTCCGCGATCACGAGCTTTCGTTTCTTTACCGAAGAAAAAGAGAAGCTTTGGATAAAACAGGCTTTCAGCCATTATCTTTCCAATGAAGTTATCAGTGAGTTGATCGAAGACCCTTCACGCTTAAAGCTGGGAGGAGAAAGGCGGCTGATCACCGTATTCTTTACCGATATTCGGGGCTTTACCGCTTATTCGGAATCACATCAGCCGGAAGAAGTCGTTGCCATGCTCAATGAAATATTGACGCAGCAGGTCAAGGTCGTTTTTAAATATAACGGAACGCTGGATAAGTTCGTGGGAGATGAAGTGATGGCTTTCTTTGGGGCTCCGGGTAACCGCCATCTCAATGATCATGCTATAGTTGCCGTGCGCACCGCGGTGGAGATCCAGGCGAAGATGCATCAACTCAAGGATAAGTGGACACACGACAAAACGGCGGTGCTGCAGATAGGCGTCGGTATAAATACAGGTGAAATGGTCGTGGGGAATATGGGTTCAGCTGAACGTATGGATTATACCGTGATCGGAGATAATGTTAATTTGGCGGCCCGGTTGTGCGCTGCTGCCGATAAGGATGAGATCATCATCAGTGAAGCAACATATGCTTTGGTTTCCGAACAGATACTTGCGGAAAAAATGGAGCCTATTGTGGTGAAAGGTAAGGCTAAGCCAATTACTATATACCGGGTAACCGGGTTAAAATAAAGAGAATAAGGCTCCCGATACCACCGCGATGATCCAGCTTAAGATCAGTTCCCGTAAGGACATGAAATCTTTATGGATCTTAAACTTCTTGCTGCAGAGGGCATAGGTGACCGGCCTGAACATGAGGCCTACCGGCAGCAAAAAGCAAAAAGGGCTTCGGATAAAGAAAAAAGAGAGTATCATCGCCCGTTCCGCTATACCAAACCATTTTTCAAAAGAATTATAGCTTGCTCTCTCGAGAAAGTTATCTTTAAAACATCTAATTAGAAAATAACCGTTATACGTGGCAAAGATAAGCGCAATAAGGTAGATTATGAACTGGTCGTTGGAGTAAAGCCTTACGATAAGGTTATCTCCGGCAGGAGGCGCTAATCTTTGCAGCCCGGTTAAGAACACCAGGGAGATCAGCCCAACATGAGAGAGCTGGTCCAGGATGTAAGCCCAGAAACAATGTTTCACCGCGCCATAACGGAGTTTGATCGAATCTTGCAGGAGGTGCGTTGCCGCCAGAAAGAGCAAGAAAAACCAAACCTGGGGTAAGTGGAGGTAGGGCCAGCAAAGTGCCAGGGAACAGAAGAAAATGATCAGCGCGTGGGGGATGATGCCCTTTAAACCGCTTGTCTTTAATTTGAAGATTATGTTGAATTGGAAAGGAAAATCACCCAGGAAATGCGCTAATAATAACCGGAAAAAGATGAACATTTAAGTATTTTTCTCTAAAACTGCCATTTTTTTTATTCTAACTTAATTCAGGGTAAATGCAAGAAATTTTAATTATTTCTTCCTTATTGAGTGTAGTAGCGGTGATCTTTACCTGGCCGCTTATGTTGCATTTCGCGGAAGCCATCCCTCAGGGCAGTTTGCCTCCCGCGGTCGCGATGACACAACTTTTTTGCGCGGAATGGTCAGGCAAGGTTTTAGATAAAGGCATATCCTATTGGAATGCCCCTTTTTATTACCCTTTCCCCGGGGCTTTTGCCTGGGGAGAGACCCAGCCGTTTTCCTGCCTCTTTATCTGGCTGGTGGCAAAGCGTACCGGCTATATTTTCGCCTATAACCTCTTGATCATGCTGTATATGGTAGGTTTTGGCCTGGTTGGGTACGCGGGGAGCCTGCTGTTAACTCATGACCGCGTAGCGGCATTATGGGCCGGTATTTCACTTACTGCCGGAGCATTTACCATTCAAAAGATCTGCGTCCTGCCGGTACTTGCCGCGGCATTTCCTACAGGATGTATCCTTTTCAGTTTTTTATTTATCAAAGAGAAAAATTACCGTTATTTCTGGTTAGCTTTCGCCTGCTATGTATTAACCTGGTTAACCTGTAAACAACTGGCGTTATTTGTTTCTATATTATTGCCGTTTGCCTTATTTGGATTTTTCTCCCTTAAGAAATTACGCTCTTTAAAAATATCCCACATTATTCCGGCGTTGATCTTATTGCCGGCACTGGTTTTACCCTATAGCCTGCGGCAATTATACTATACACAGGCAATGGGTTTCGAGCGCGGCTTAAACGATGTTGTGGCGACCTTATCGCTGAATAATTTATTCCTTCCGGCAAAAGGCCATTGGTTAATTACGCATATCTTAGGATGGAGGGGTGTTTATTCCCGCGATATCGGTGTTGTGGCTTTAGCGGTAATTATTTTTTCTATTTTTCTGGGTATATTTAAACATCGATCTTTAAATGATTATCAGAAGAAAATGATCAAGGGGCTGGTTGCCGTGATCATCGTAGGATTATTCCTGGGATTCGGCCCTTCGCTGAAGATACCTATCAATGGAAAAAGTTTTAGCCCGTATGCTTTATTCTTTTCTGTTATCCCGGGTATGGAATATGTGCGTGTCCCCGCGCGGGCGAACCTTTTTATTGTATTCGGGATCTCCCTGTTGGCCGCGTTAGCTTTGGCGTTTATCAGGAGCCGTATAAAAAGCGCGGGCAAGAAGTCATTTATTACGGCTGTTTTCTTTGTGCTCTTATTCGCTGAGATGTGGACAATGCCCCTGCTCGT
>CAZPNW010000218.1:0-17136 GCA_964588175.1 uncultured Planctomycetales bacterium | reverse complement strand
GGTTTAGTTTGTGGATTGATCAAAACTTCAATAGTCCGTGCCCGGTCAAATGCCGAGATACCGGTTGTTACCCCGGCTGAGGCATCAACAGAGATCATCCAGGCAGTAGAAAATGAATCTGATTGCCGCAGAGCCCCCCGCGTCTCCTGCATCGGCTGTAAATCCAACTGGCGCAAACGCTCATCTTCCATGGGAACACAGATCAACCCCCTGCCGTAAGAAGCCATGAAATTGATATCTTGCGGTTTAACAAACGAGGCTGCCATAACCAGGTCGCCTTCATTTTCACGGTCTTCATCATCTACAATTACGACCATCCTGCCTTTTTTCAGATCATCTAATATTTCCTGTATCGAATTAAACATAGTGAGGCCACATCTTACGTCGCCTTTTGGCGACGTAAGATGTCTCTTGTTATTTTACTGTCGGGCCGCCTGCCTGCCGGCAGGCAGGAACTATCCTGCGTAGCTCCACCACAATCTTTCTTATCTACGAGCGAAGCAGGATAGTGAGAAGATACTTAAGCCTAGTTCTTATATTACTTCTCAAAATTTAATCAACCACCTATAAAAATAAAAACCCGAAGGATAGTCTTCGGGTAATAGATTGAGCCTTAATCTTCTCTCATCTGGACTGTATGCCCGGTATAAAAGCATTACCGGTCTAGCGCTTCCTGCGATACACCCAGCCATAAATGATTGGCTGGTGCGCGCATTCTGCGCTGCCATCGGCTCTGGAATTTAACCAGATCTGTCTTCTGCTTGTGCAGAAAACTCGCGGGCTATTACACCCGGCGTTATTGGAACGCCGGTGTGCGCTTTCTGCGCTACACCCAACTTAAAAAGGAAAAGTTGGTGTGCGCTTTCTGCGCTACCGCCGGTTAGGAATTACACCTTACCCCGAAGATCAATTTAGTAAGTATACCACAAAATCTTGTCTTGTCAACCGGTATAAAACCACTATAATGTAGGTAAGAAAGCAGAATGAACCTTTTTTATCTATAAGGATCCGCTTAAGCCGTTAGACAGATCAATGCAAACCTCTCTCTTAGCGATACATACGTTTCTCATAAAAAACCATTTGACCCTTGCCGTAGCAGAATCATGCACAGGAGGATTAGTCTCTTCCTTATTCACCAGCCTCTCCGGCAGCTCCCGCTACTTTTTAGCAGGGATCGTCAGTTACAGCAATAAAGCTAAAGAAAATTTACTGCATATCCCGCACGCATTGATCAAAAACTACGGCGCGGTATCTGAAAAAACAGCAAAACGCATGGCGCTTTCAGTTAGAGAAATAACAAAAGCTGATCTTGGGATCGGCATAACAGGAATAGCCGGCCCTACCGGGGCGATCCCGGACAAACCCATCGGAACTGTTTTTATCGCGCTAAGCTCTCGCGAGAAAATTATTTGCGCTCAGTTTGTTTTCTCCGGAACAAGGCCTCAAATAAGAAGAAAAACAGCCGCTAAAACTTTAACTATCTTAAAAAGATTCTTAACCATAAACCAATGAGAGCTTTTATAGCCGTAGAAATCACCGATGAAATCAAAAGCTTCCTGGCAGGACTGCAAAAAGAATTACGCAAATCAAACGCTGATATAAGCTGGGTAAAACCCCATAATATTCATGTTACCCTGCGATTCCTCGGAGAGATCGAACTCGCTCAACAAAATACCCTGATAGAAATACTGGATACCGTTCTCAAGGGCCACTCCTGTTTTAAGCTGCGCGTATCCTCATTAGGCGCTTTCCCGAATACAAAATCACCCCGGGTCATCTGGGTAGGCATCGATTTAGGAGCGGAACAACTGCAAAAGATATCCGGGGAGCTTGAAACTTCTTTACATACTGTCGGATTTGCTGATGAAGAAAGGCCGTTTACCGCCCATTTGACACTTGGCAGGACAAAATCAAGCCTCAACAGAAACCTGCTGGCTCAGATCATCGGGGACTTGAATCAAAGATTGGAAGAAGAAAAGCCGGAAATGGTTGTTTCAAAGATCACCTTGTTCAAAAGCACCCTTACCCCGGGCGGGCCTGTCTACGAAGCCTTACATGCCGCAAACCTGATTACCAGCTGAAGGATACTATTAGTATAAACAGCCGCAAGCAGATCATCGCTCATAACCCCCATGCTTCCGGAAAGCCCCTGCAGATCCTTTATCGGAAAAGGTTTTAAAATATCGAAAAGACGGAATAAAACAAAGGCCGCCAGAGCTATCCGGATATCGCAGGGCAAAAAAAGCAGGCTTACCAGCATCCCGGCGACCTCATCAATAACGATCTCTGGAGGGTCTTTTCGCGCAAAAACCCCCTCCGCTTTCCCGCAAACCAGCAATCCCAGGATCACACATATCCCCGTTAAGAACCAATAGGCAAGATTATCACGGCAAAATAAAAAATAGAGACAGACCCCGGCAATACTGGCAGCCGTTCCAGGCATTTTCGGCACATAGCCGAGATAAAAAAAAGTACTGATCAACTTTATCAGGAATTTTCTCAAAATTAGAAAAAGTGGCATAGAGGACCCAAGCGGCACCTTATTACAAGCGGGTAACGATCTTGCGGTTTTCCCAAAGATATGATAAACCGGAATACAACGTCAGTATTACGGTCAAGCTCATGAGGACAAAGATACCCTGACGGAAAAACTGTTCCCAGGCGGGATTCCAGGTAAAGAACGTTACCCTGATCTCACGCAAAAGAATGAAACTTAAGATAAAGAATATCAGGACCATCTGTGAGAATGTCTTTTGCTTGCCCGCCTTACTGGCGGATAACACCTTGCCTTTATTCAACGCGAACAAGCGAAGCGACAAGATCAGTATTTCACGCGACATGATAATGACGAACATCCAGGCCTCAATGATCTGCATCTGAACAAATGCCGCGAACGCCGCCAGGACAAAGATCTTATCGGCGATGGGGTCCATAAGCTTACCGAAATCCGTCACCATATTCTTCTGCCGCGCGATCCTGCCGTCGAGATAATCCGATAACGCGACAAAAATAAAAATGGCTAAACTGGCGATCTTTGACCAGAAGACCCATATCCCTTTAAAAGGAAACGATAGGAAAAAGATAAAAACAAACGTCAGGACAATACGTAAGACAGTGATCTTATTGGCTATATTCATTGTAAGATGAGTTAGACTGCGTCCCTACTAGATCATATTCCAGGGTATCATGAATACGGACGTTCACGAAATCTCCGGGAACAAGTGGCCGTTTGTTATCCGCGCCGGGGTTGACATAGATCAGACCGTCAACTTCAGGGGCGTCGCTTTGGCTTCTCCCCAAATAATGGCCGTCTTCTTTTTCATCGATCAAAACAGTCATTTCTTTCCCCATAAATCTCGAATTATTCTCCCGGGATATTTCCTGCTGTAAAGCCATGACCGCATTAAAGCGTTCGATCTTTATTCTTTTGGGGATCTGTTTATCCATAGCAAACGCGGGAGTCTCTTCCTCCCGGGAATACATAAATGCCCCCAACTTTTCAAACTTCGCTGATTTAATAAACCCAAGCAGTTCTTGGAATTCTTTATCAGTTTCTGAAGGAAACCCCACGATCACTGATGTCCGCAATGTTACCGAAGGCATCTTTTTGCGTATTTTCTCAATAAGCCTTAAAATATCCTTCTGAGCGGTATTACGGTTCATTAATTTCAGGATACGCCCGTTTATATGCTGGAACGGCACATCGATATATTTACAGACACGCGGTTCATCGGCCATTACCGCCAATAACTCATCACTGATACGGCTGGGATATAAATAAAGCAAACGCAGCCATTGAACGTGTTTTAATTTCCCGCACAGCGACCGTATCAATTCAGGCAGCCGAAAACTACTCGTTAAATCAATGCCATAGCCGCTGATATCCTGGCCGATGATATTAAGTTCTTTTACCCCCTGGAGGTCCAACTGCGCGGCCTGACGCAACAGTACCTGTTCAGGCACACTCGTAAAGCGCCCCTTTATCCGGGGTATCACACAATAACTGCAATTATTAATACAACCTTCGGCTATCTTCAAATACGCATAGTGCCGGGGAGTTATTGAAAATTTATCGCGTAAAAGAAGCCCTGCCTTTTGCGAGGAAGACCCGGGATCCAAAGAGATCTTGCCGATAAACGCATCAACTTCCGGAAGCTCCTTGCGTAATTCGTCTTTATACCGCTGGACCAGGCAGCCGTAAACAATAACTTTCTTGAGCTTACCCTGCTTCTTGAGATCGATCAGGTCTAATATGGCATCGACCGATTCTTTCTTGGCATCCTCAACAAACGCGCAGGTATTAACAATGCCGATAGAAGCATCCCGCATATCAACCACAGAATAACCTTTAAGGCAGAGCTGCCGTAATATCTGCTCCGAATCAACAAGGTTGCGGGGGCACCCCAGGCTTAAAATCCCAACAGTGCGGCTTTTCATCTATCGACTCGCAAGCCATCCTTGGTGATCACGATATTTTTAAGCGCCTGCCCCTTTCTGCCCAATGACGGGATGATCTTACCGTTTAACTCCAGCTCAATATTACCGACATTCCCCAGGAAAAGATCGATTCTTTCTTTAGCCTGCCAGATCTCAAATCTTCCTTTTTTGAGGATATTCTGGAATACCGTCTTGCCATCAAGCTTCAGTTGGACCCAGCAATCGTCTTTAGCGTGCAAACCTAACCGGATCCCCACCGGGGCTTCTTTTTTTATTGGTTCAGCCGGCGCTGCCGGAGCTGCCGGTTTATGCTCTCCCGAAGGCGCTGTAACCGGAGCCTTCGGCGCGGCAACTTTAACAGAAGGATTCTTCTTCTGAGGTTTCACAACAGGCGCAGCGACCCGCTCGGCTTTCTTCGTTTGAGTATCCCTCTTGGGGAAAGAAATCTTTATCTTGCTTACCAAAAATATTGCCAAACCAATACCAAGTACAATCCCCGCTATTTTCAGGGTCTTGACGTTCAAATAAGGTTTCAAGAACGCAAAGCTAAACGCGGCCTTCCCGGAAAATGATTCTTTCTTTTCTTTTTGCTGAGAGACAATATTCGGTATCTGAGGTTCTTTATAATCAGCGATATAGTCTTTCGGGTCAACTTCCAGGCACTGACAATACATTTTCAAGAACCCTTTGATATATATCGGGCTTAAGTTAACCAGGTTATCTTCTTCCATGGCCTTTAAAAGATTGAGCTGTATCTTGGTCTTGCGATGAACATCTTCAAGGCTCAAACCTTTCTTCAACCGCAGTTCTTTAAGGCGCTTTCCCGCAGATTCCATTTATTATTCCTTTTTCATAATGTCTTTTTCAAGCCAGGCGTCACGGTCGACCAGGAGCTTACGCGGCTTGCTTCCTTCATACGGGCCGACTAACCCTTCCTGTTCCATCATATCGATGATACGGGCGGCACGCGTATATCCCAGGCGCATACGCCGTTGTAATATTGACACCGATGCCTGGTTACTCTCAACAATGATCCTGACCGCTTCATCATACATCTCGTCTTTTTGCCCGTCTGAAACAGAAGACTTTTGCTGGTCTTTTAAGACCGCCTCATTAAATACAGGTTCTCCCTGCTGTTTAATAAAAGATACGACTTTTTCGATCTCTTTATCGGAAACTAATGCCCCTTGGGCGCGCGTCAGTTTGGCTTCTTCCGGCCGCAATAAAAGCATATCACCTTTGCCCAGAAGTTTATCCGCTCCATTCATATCCAATACGGTCCGGGAATCGACTTTTGATGCGACCTTAAAAGAGATCCGCGCGGGTAAATTAGCTTTAATAACACCGGTGATAACATTGACCGACGGCCGTTGTGTCGCTAAAACCAAATGTATCCCTACCGCGCGCGAGAGTTGAGCAAGGCGTGTAATAGCGCTTTCGATCTGGTCCCGGGCCACGATCATTAAATCAGCGAACTCGTCGATGATAACAACAATATAGGGCATAAGCGCGTTCTTTTCATTATATGCCTCAATATTACGGGCGCCTGCTTCAGCTAAAAGGCGGTAACGGTCCTCCATTTCACCGACTGCCCAACCGAGAGCGATCGCCGCTTTCTTGGCATCCGTCACAACCGGGCATAACAGATGCGGCAAGCCGTTAAAAGGTGCCAGTTCCACCATTTTCGGGTCTATCATCACAAATTTAAGTTCATCAGGCGTCGACCTGAAAAGCATCGATAATATCAATGTATTAACGCAAACAGTTTTGCCTGAACCGGTAGTTCCGGCGATCAAAAGATGCGGCATTTTCGCAAGATCCGCAAAAACAGGTTTTCCGGCTATATCTTTACCGAGGGCCAACGTCAATTTCGAAGCTGATTTCTGGAATTCAGGCGAAGCAAGTATTTCTCTAAGAAAAACTAAGGTGCTCTGGGAATTAGGTACTTCGACTCCCACGCGCGCTTTTCCGGGTATCGGCGCGACGATCCTGACCGACTGCGCCTTCATCGCCAAAGAAATATCATCCCCCAAAGCCACAATACGGTTCAATTTTACTCCCGGGGCAGGCTCAAGTTCATAACGGGTAATGATCGGCCCCCGTTCAATATCAGTCACCTTTACCGCGATACCGAAATCAGCCAGGGTATCTTCCAGGACACGCGCATTATTAGTCAGGTCTTCTTTAATATGCCTGGCCTCCAAAGGCGGAGGCAAATCCATTAGATCTATGGAAGGCAGATGGTAATCACCGATCTTAACCGGCTCAATACGGGCCTTGACTTCATCTGCCGCCGCAGGAGCTTCTTTAATCTTAAGTTTTGGAGCGCTCACCTTAGGGAAAGATCCCTTTTCGGGCTCTTCCGGGACATTAATTTTTGGCTTATTCAGCGAAGCGGCCGGCTCTTTTCTATTGCCCTGAGCAGGCTTAAGAACAGGGTTTTTTTGTTTCATGCCGGTCCTTAACTTACCCAGCGAGCCGCCCATACTTTTGAATTTCTCTCCTACTTTTCTAAAGAACGTCGATAAAAGTATTTCAGTGACCAAAACTATCGATAAAAGGATCAATGTCACAAATAAAATGCAGGCGCCGAGTTGGCCAAAATAGGCAGTAACGGCGTTCGAGATCATAGCCCCGATGAAACCTGCGCGCCCAAACTTCACCGCTTCATTACTGACAGTAAAAACCCCGGTCAGAGAACTCAGTGAAAACAATAAAACAAAAATGCCGGCAATCCCCGGCAAACGCAAACCGAACGGCTCATCTTTAAATAACCGGACACCTAACCAAAGGATCGCCAAAGGAATGATATAACTTGACCAACCAAAGAGGAAAAGGAATAGCCAGCCCAAATAAGCGCCAAAAGTACTGATCAGATTTTTAGAAGGGATATTCGGATGAGTCGTATAGAAACTTATATCGTAAGGATCAAACGATATTAAGCTGGCTAATACAATGAGGCTGACCGCTATTAAAATAACACCTTTAATCTCATTAAGTCGTTTTTCTTTCACCTTAATCGGCTATTTCGCTTCTGCTTTTTTCTTGCTGAGATTAATCCTGCCCAAATCATCTACACCAATTACTATAACATTAAATTCGTCACCGACCTTCACGACGGAATTAACGTCTTTGACAAACTGGTCTGCCAATTCAGAAACGTGGACCAAACCTTCTTTATTCGGGGCTATTTCGCAGAAAGCGCCGAACGCAACTACGCGTTTTACTTTCGCGTGAAAAATACGGCCTACCTCGATCTCATCGGTTATAGCTTTGATCATTTGGATCGCTTGCGCTGATTTCTCAGCATCGATCGAAGCGACTAAAACCGTCCCGTCATCCTGTATATCGATCGAAGCCCCGGTTTGCGCGATGATCTTTTTGATCGTCTTGCCGCTGGGCCCGATAAGCTCTCCGATCTTCTCCGTATTGATCTTCAAAACGTTAATACGGGGCGCGAATGCCGATAACTCGGCTCGCGGCTCGCTTAATACCGCGAACATCTTATCGATAATAAACAGGCGAGCCTGTTTTGACTGCGCCAAACAGCGCGCGAGCAGGTCGAGGTCGATGCCGTCGATCTTTAGATCCAACTGTACCGCGGTCATTCCGGATTTAGTCCCTGCCACTTTAAAATCCATATCGCCAAAATGATCTTCGAGGCCGGCAATATCGGTCAAGATCGCCGTTTTATTGCCTTCCTTGACCAACCCGAGGGCGATACCGCTGACAATACCTTTTATCGGGACACCCGCGTCCATCAAAGATAAGCTTGCCGCGCATACCGTCGCCATACTCGATGAGCCGTTTGACTCCAGTATCTCAGAAACAACCCGTACGGTATACGGGAACGTATCTTTAGACGGCATGACCGCCAAAAGCGCTTTTTCAGCCAAAGCACCGTGTCCGATATCACGGCGGCCCGGGCCGCGCATAGGAGCAGTCTCTCCGACACTGAACGGGGGGAAATTATAATGGAGCATGAACGATTTATGTTTTTCCCCTTCCAGGGCCTCTACCATCTGTTGGTCTTCACCGGAACCAAGCGTGGTAACGGATAAACTCTGCGTCTGTCCCCGGGTAAAAAGACATGACCCGTGCGTCCGCGGCAAAACCGCGACTTCACAGCTGATCGGACGGATCTCGGTAAAATTCCTTCCATCTAAACGGACATTATCCTCTAATATTCTTTTACGGATCTGGCCTTCTTCCACCGTCACTAAAGCCGTTTTGATATCGGCAGAAACATATCCTTCGGGAGTAAGCGTTGCCTCTAATTCTTTCGACAATAGATCAACGCCCTCTTCACGCTCTTCTTTTTTACTTAACGCGTATACTTCCTTCAAGCGCCCTGTCGCTAACGCTTCGACTCTCTTCAGCAGATCAGGTGCTACCTTCTTATATTCGATCTTCAATTTCGGCTTGCCGAATTCCCGGATAATATCCTGCTGAAAACGCAGGATCTCCTGTAAACTATCGAAGCCGAACTTAACGGCTTCCATGTACAATTCTTCCGAAACCTCTTGGGCCCGAGACTCAAGCATGACCACGCCGTTAGCGTTAGCCGCCAGAACAACCTCCAAATTGGCAGCTTCCAACTCAGCATACGTAGGGTTCAGGATAAACTGGTCATTGAGCCTTCCCACGCGGCAGCACGCAAGCGGCCCGTTAAAAGGGATATCGGAAATACCCAACGCTAAAGACGCGCCGTTAACCGCAAGGATATCGGGGTCATTTTCTCCGTCGCTTGATAAAACAACGGCGACGACCTGAACATCATTCAAGATCCCTTTTGGAAAAAGCGGCCTGATAGGACGGTCGATCAAACGGGCGGTCAAGATCTCACTTTCTGAAGGCCTGCCTTCACGCTTAAAAAACCCTCCGGGGATACGACCGGCGGCATAGGTTTTCTCCTGATATTCCACCGTCAGCGGGAAGAAATTCATCCCTTCCCTGGCTTCTTTTGAAATACAAGCAGTGATCAAAACAACGGTACCCCCGTACTGAAGCATGACCGAACCATTAGCCTGTTTGGCTATTTTACCAGTTTCTAGAACCAAATCCTGTTTTCCAAATTTAATCTTCTTTGCGTTCGCTTGCATAATGTTCTTTTCCTTGTGTTATGATTATGTGATTGGGCGAGAAAAACTACGGATTATTTTCTTAAATTGAGTTTTTCCAACAGTTCCTGATATTTGGCATTATCTTTCTTCTTAAGATACGCCAGGAGCCTACGCCGCTTTCCTACCATGCTTAAGAGCCCGCGACGTGAATGGAAATCTTTTTTGTGGCTTTTAAAATGGTCACTTAAGAGATTGATCCTCTCCGTCAAAAGCGCAATCTGAACCTCCGCAGAACCAGTATCCCTGGTATGCATTTTGTAACTTTCAATTATTTCCTGTTTCTTACCTTTAACTAAAACCAAGCTTACTCCCCCCCTTCATTATTCAACTGAGTACCACCGAAACCCTTTTTCTCAAAAGGTAATATTATTAAACCTCAAGAGACAAGATATTTCATTCGTACTATCGTTTACATTATTTTACCTATTGTAGTGATTATAAGCTATTTTATCCGATAAGTCAACTATTTCTCAAAAATTAAATTTGCTCCGGGATAACTACTTTTTAACCAACAGAATATCAAGGCAGAGGGGACAAGAACAACCTGAGGGAAAAAACTGATCCTACGCTTATCAAAAAATGACACAGAGGACAAGAAAAATCACAGGCTATACATCAAGATCATGGACCGCTCCCAGCATCTTCTCGGCTGTTTTATAAGCGATATCTTCAGAGAAATACTTCCCTGTTTTAATATTATTTCGTACTTCTTCGATCCTTGACTGATCGGCCACCGGCAACATTTTCAACACCGCCACATACCGGGCTACTGCCCTTGATCCTGGAATATTCCTGATAGTACCCATGCTCTTCTCCTCATAATTCCTTTTCGGCATATATAAGAAAAAGTTTACTCTTTTCTCTTAATTAATTTTACCGCTTATAAATTAATTAAGCGCGATTTAATTTTAAACGTTTTTAACTTAGAAAAGAGTTATTCCGAGGAGAAAGAGATATCTTGAAGATAAACGCCGCATTGCTCAGGGCCTTCCCAATAATCCCTGTCAATGATCACCTTAACACTGACAACCTTGCTTTTATCAATGCCAGTAATTGCCTTTAATTCTCGAGAGCCAATGGTTATTTGCTGCAATTGAGGCGTTAAGAGAACACCAGACATTTCAGTCTTAAAAGACGTCCACTTATTATCATCGGTCAAGGACAAACTGACCCTCTCGGTCCCTTTTTTGCCTTTAACGGACAGGGAGAGAGTATGCTTCAATAGATCAACCGGGGCTTTAAACCTGATTTCAGAATACCCCCATCCTGTTTTCTTAAACAAAGAAAAGAATAATGCCCCATCCTGAGCCGATTCTTTCCAGGAAACATCGCCATAAAACGATACGCCGGCGATAAAAGGATTATCCCGGGGCACCCACACATTCTGCTCTACGCTATTGTTTTCAAGAGAAACAAGCGTTTTTCCAGGCGCTTTCCCTGAAATATCCATTTTTGTCCCATTCCGGGGATAAAATAAGATATAGCCTGCCAAAATCAGAGCCAGGAAAAATAAACCGATAAAAATAAATTCACTTTTTCTTAATGTCATACCCAGTTACCCCCGCGCATCCCGGCTCAAATAAAACCAATGCTTATTCAATCGGCTTGACTGTCGGATACCGCACACTTCTTTTAACCGGAGAAGTAAATTGAGATGGAACAAAAAAATGGCAGGATTATATTAACACAATACTCAACAATAGTAAAGCACAGGTTCAAAACACAACAAAGATCACACCAAAACGCCTGACAGCCTTTTAATGCCCGCGCGGATATGGCAGAGTGCCTGTGTATGTAATTGTGAGACCCGCGACTCCGATAAGCTGAGCGTTTCGCTGATCTCCTTAAGCGTCATTTCTTCGTAATAATACAACGTAACCACCAACCGTTCTTTCTCCGGCAACCCCTTGATCTGCTCGGCGATCAATTCTAATCTTTCTTTTTCTTCACATGCGACCTTAGCATTTACCGGCTTTTCGGCTTCAAGCATCATTAAACCGCAGGTCCCTTTTTCCGGTTCGTCCTGATGAGGCAACACTTTATCCAATGAAAGCAGCGATACGGCATGCATATCCGCCTGGACTTTTGAAACTTCCTGCACGCTCATTTTTAAATGCTGGGCGATCTCCGGCATCCCGGGTTGACGGTTCAACCGTTGCGCCAATATTTGCGATGCTTCCTTAATTGCCCGGGCTTTCCTCCGTAACGAACGAGGCGCCCAATCGAGGCTCCGCAACTCATCGATGATCGCCCCCTGTATCCTGGTAAATGCGTATGTCTTAAAAGAATTATTCCTGCTGTCATCAAAACGCTCGAGCGCATCAATGAGCCCGATCACTCCGCTGTTAAATAGATCTTCAGACCTGACATGCGCCGGCAATTTAATAGCTATTCTGCCGGCGATATACTTCACGTACCATAAATAATGGAGGATTAACGCTTCCCGCGTTTCTTTCAACCGCGATTGCTTGTAATTACGCCAGAGCTGTTTTTCAACTTCTTGGTTTTTATAATCCATCAACCGCGCTCCTTCCTGCAGTATTTTTTGAGAAGAAATAGCGATAAACTAAAAAACACCCCATGCTGTTATTGATGATCAAGACTAAAAACAAAAACCTGCTTATTATACCGGCAAAAAAGCGCCGGGCAGTCGTTCTACCTCCAACGATGCACAAAAACCGAAAAAAAGAACGCTATGCTCAAAAACAAGACAATACCTGTTATAACATACCGATCCCTCAACCGGCTTGCCGCCTTACGCGTCAACCCCGGCTCCTTAACCGTGCCGGACAAAGAAAGCTTAGACGGATAACCAACAGTATTTTTATCAGCCTGCCCTAACTTACAAAAACAGGCGCCTGCGCTCCTGCCGCCCCTGTTATCCTGTTTTTGTCTACTTGAATTAACCGGATCACTTAATCGCACACCGTGATATCGAGCCTCGGCGGTTATCCGGTCCAGCTCATCATTTAAATTCAACGCTAAATCTCTCAAGCTTGGATTAACTCCTCTTTCTTTTCGTTCACTATGAAGCGCTGGAACTGATCGCGAGATATCGCGGACGATCTTAGAAAGAGCGGCGATCTGTAATTCATCATCACCGCCTTTAACCTCTATACCTCCTGCCCGCATGATCTCCAGGACATTATCAACTTTGACATCTAATCTTTTAGCTAAATCGACAACTTTCATAGGTAAATAATTAACCTCTTTTATAAATCTCTTTATGAGACAGCTTCTTTTAATATTAACCCAAACTTAACTAAGTTAAGCAATGTTAAACTGATAAGACAAAAAAAAACTTCTTTCCTTATTATTCCTTGTTCCAAGAACATTACCGTTCCTAATGATATAAAGTATAATATTTTCAACGACTTGTCAAGTTTTTTTATATTTGCTCTTGAATTTCCTTCCTATTGTTTCTTTAACCCCAAAAAAGTTATAACCTCCTATATTAATTGTCCTTATGAACTTAGCCTTAATTCCTACTTCTCTGCCGCTTCTTAATAGACAAAATAACCTGCGAAACAATAGTATCGGCTTATTGCATTAATACGAAATTCTGATGATATTACTTACACGGTACATCCCAGATATCCCGGGCATATTCCTGGATAGTCCTATCGCTGGAAAATCTCCCTGCATGAGCAACATTAATAATTGATTTTTTTATCCACTCCTCCCGGTTATTATACGCTTGAGTGACGGTTTCCTGCATTCTACAATACGCGTCAAAATCAGCGCAAACAAAAAAATGATCCGTATTCAGAAGGCTCTCCACGATCGGCTCAAAGATCCCCGGCTCAAAGGCAGAGAAAAAACCTGTCTGTATCAAATTGATCGCCTCTGCGAGAGGCGCCGAACGCAAAACGTATTCCCGAGGATTGTATCCCTTTAACTTCAACTGCCGTATCTCATCGCATTTTAATCCAAACATAAAAATATTATCCTCACCGACCGCTTCGGCGATCTCAAGGTTCGCTCCATCATAAGCCCCGATGGTCAATGCCCCATTGGCCATAAATTTCATACAGCCGGTCCCCGAAGCCTCCATCCCTGCAGTCGATATTTGCTCAGACAGGTCGCTTGCAGGCAGGATCCTTTCGGCCAAAGAAACCCGGTAATTCCCGATAAACACAACTTTAAGCTTATCACGGATGGTATGGTCCCTATTAATAACTTCGGCTATATTATTAATGAATTTAATGATCAGTTTTGCCATGCTGTAACCGGGAGATGCCTTGCCGCCGAAAATAAACGTCCTCGCTGTTACGGGATCGGAAGGATTTTTCTTGATCTTTAAATATTGTGAAATAATATAGAGGCAAAATAAAAGCTGGCGCTTATATTCATGGATACGTTTCACCTGAATATCAAACATTGATTCAGGATCGACCTTAATACAGGCCGTTTCATAAATATAGTCCGCCAGCGCCCGTTTATTATCTGCTTTAACCCTGAACCATCTTTCCCTGAAAGAAGCGTCATCTTTAAACGACAAAAGTTTTTCTAATGCGTAAAAGTTAGTGATCCACCCCTCGCCGATAACTTCGTTCAATAAGGCGGATAACCGTTTATTTGCATTTAACAGCCACCGCCGCTGCGTAATGCCGTTGGTTTTATTATTAAACTTCTCGGGGGAGAATTCATAAAAATCCTTGAACAGCTCCTCCTTCAATAAGTGCGAATGTAACCGCGAAACTCCGTTTACCGAATGCGTTCCTACAATGGAAAGAAATGCCATGCGCACTTTTTTAGGGTTACTCTCCTCGATAAGAGACATCCTTCCGAGACGCTCAAGGTCTCCCGGGAACTGCAATGATACTTCCTGCAAAAAACGGCGGTTTATTTCATAGATCAGCTGCATATGGCGGGGCAGGAGGCTTTCAAGAAGCGGCACCGGACAGGTTTCCAACGCTTCCGGCAAAACAGTATGATTCGTATAGGCAAAGACCCTCGTCGTAACATCCCAAGCCGGATCCCATTCTAAAGATTCTTCATCAATAAGGATACGCAAAAGTTCCACGATCGCAAGCGACGGATGCGTATCATTTAACTGGATCGCCACTTTGTCGGGAAGCTTTCTGACATCGTTATTCTCAGTTTTAAACCTGCGCAAGATATCGGCGATCGAAGCTGCGGTGAAAAAATACTCCTGTTTTAACCGTAACTCTTTACCGCGGACAACAATATCATTCGGGTATAACACCTTGGAGATATTCTCGGAAAACACCTTATTATAAACCGCCCGCTCGTAATCCCCATGATTAAAATAACCGAAATCGAATTCTTCAGTGCCCCGGGCAGACCATAACCGCAGTGTATTCACGATATTATTCTTATAACCGATAACCGGGATGTCATAGGGCATCGCTAAAATATCTTCGGTATCGGCCCAGTGCACATGCAGCTTCCCCGACTTATCGTTCTGCATCTGCGTCTTGCCGTAAAAATGTATCTTAACGGAATATTCAGGCCGGGCGAATTCCCAGGGATTGCCGAGCTTAAGCCACTCATCCGGCAATTCCACCTGAGCCCCGTTGATTATCTTCTGGTGGAAAATACCGTAATCATAGCGTATGCCGTACCCATGAGCAGGGATACGCAGCGTGGCCATAGAATCGAGAAAACAAGCAGCTAACCTCCCGAGGCCGCCATTGCCTAATCCCGCATCCTGTTCCTGTTCACGCAGTTCTTCAAGGTTAAAACCTAAAGCCTCCATTGCATCCCGGGCTTCATCCCAAACTCCTAAGCTCAATATATTATTGGCTAAAAGACGGCCGATCAAGAATTCCATCGAGAAATAATAGACACGTTTAAGATTTTCTTTATGGTAGTTTTGCTGCGTGATGATCCAGCGCTCGACGAGCCTGTCCCGGATGGCGATCGCCAAAGCCATAAAATTATCATAACCGGTTGCCGTATACTGGTCTTTGGCAAGGCGGTATTCACGGCTATCCTTAAAAGAGAACTTGATCCCATCCCTGGTCATTTCCTTGTAGATGGTCACCCAATTATTCACAACCATTTTCTCCGATTCCGGATAAGATTCTTTTTCCCCCATTGCGTCTCCTCTACCTGACTGCTGCTCGCCGCGCTTAAGCTCCTGCTTCATGCACAACACGGCCTTCTCAACCTGCACCGCACAAGCTTAACGGCAATAAAACAATACTCCACTCTTCTCTTTAAGCATTATATCATACTGTATTGGATTATTCACGCCATTCTCTGATTTTACCATTATGCATTACACACATAACCGGGCTATCGGCATCATCGCCGACACTATAGCCTCCCCCCATACAGGTGACGTTGTCGTGAACAATGCCTTCTTGTGCCGTGGTTTATGGAAAGATTAAAACAGCAGCATTACAACAGGAATGGAACTTACTGCGGAACCTCCGGCAGGGACCCCTTCGGCAATTTCAACTCGATGACTGTCCCCTCACCCAACTGCGACGTCACCATGACCTCTCCGGCATACTTCTGGATAGTACGAAGGACCACATCCATTCCCATGCCCCGGCCGGAAATGCCTGTTATCGACTGGCTGGTACTTACACCCGGCAAGAAAATAAGCCTTGCCGATTCATTATCCGATAAATGTTCGTATGTATCCCTGGTGATCTTCCCGGCTGCATACGCTGATTCTTTTAATGCTTTAAGATCGATACCGCTGCCGTCATCGGAAATCCTGAGTACCAATTTTTCCTGTTCATCTGATAAATCGATCTTAATCGATCCCTCGGGTGATTTTCCCAGGCGCGCGCGCTCATCAGGAGGCTCAATGCCATGGCCGATACAATTGCGCGCGACATGGATAAAAACATTTTCCAGGACTTCTAAATTTATCCTCTCTATCAACATATCCCGGTAAAGCGTCTCCACCCTGACTTTTTTATGGTAGGATTGAGCTAACGCCACCATCAATGCTTTACTGTTTTCCATAAAAGTCACGGGAGAAACCAGTTTGATCCCCACAAGCAAGCCCGAAATATCCCGGCACAAACACGTAAGATTGCCGATCGCCCGTTTTAACTCAAGCCGGTATTCAGGCGGGATATCCGGCTCTAACAACTTATCTTGGAGCTGATGGAACAGTCCCCCTATTTTACCCAGTTTATCGACCGAAGAATAAAGTTCATTTATTTTATTTTCTTCAATACGATAGCTCGATGCTTTATTCTTCACCTGCTGTATATCGTCCTGCTTCCCCGCTCCGGGCGCATCCTTCTGGGGAGCAACGACTTCCAAGCCCGCGGCGTTATCCATTACCTTAATTTTTATCCGCGCGATCAAATCCTTTTCATCGCGGCTTTCTTCAACAGGGATAATCCCTGATTTTACCAAATCAATGTTTTTACCAAGCAGGTTTATCCCTTCCCAAATGATATCAAAGAATGTATTGTCGATTTTACCGTGGTGCGCTTGGCTGTCTGCCAAAAGATCTTCCAATGCGTGAGCAATATTTTGGACTGTTACTATACCCAAGAATGAAGCATTCCCCTTGAGCGTATGGAACAAACAGAATATCGCGTCAATGAAATCATGATTCTGGCGGTAACTCTCCAAAAGG
>CAZPNW010000217.1:0-29025 GCA_964588175.1 uncultured Planctomycetales bacterium | reverse complement strand
GTATGCTTTTATACCAGGGGATGAAATCATTTGAATACTGGACAGGCCAGAAACCATCAATTGAAGTAATGCGTAAAGCTTTGGTTGATGAAATAGCAAAACATAAATGATCGAGCAGATCTTTACCTTTCTCTTTGGAGCTATTGTCGGCAGTTTCTTGAATGTCTGCATTTACCGGATGCCGCTTGAGCAATCGGTCGTCATGCCTGGTTCGTTTTGCCCGAATTGTAAAAAGCCTATTTCCTGGTTCGATAACGTCCCTTTGATCAGTTATCTGGTTTTGGGGGGGAAATGCCGATTTTGCCGTAAAAAGATCTCTCCTCGGTATTGGGTCGTCGAACTTTTGACCGCTTTGAGTTTTTTATGGTTTTATAACCTCTACGGATTCAGCTTTAAATCCGTTTACTATATTATTTTTGTGGCAGGCCTTATTGTCGCAACATTTGTGGATATTCAGCACCGCATCATTCCCGATGAGATATCGGTGGGCGGCCTGGTTGTGGGGTTCCTTATTAATGCGGGGCGCGGAATACACCTGGATCCCTGGTCCTACGATCTTAACCCTGCTTTACAGTCTTTCCTCGGAATAATCATCGGAGGGGGGATCATCTATTTGACCGGGTTTCTATTTGACCTGGTTTATTTTAAAATACTCAAAAAAGGCCCTATCCAGGGAGAAACAGAATCTATGGGCGGCGGAGACGTCAAACTCCTGGCAATGATCGGTGCTTTTCTCGGTTGGGAAAAAGCGGTGGTGACATTCTTCCTGGCTCCTTTCTTTGGCGCCATAATCGGCGTTTTAAACCTCCTGATCAAAAAAGATCATACCATTCCCTACGGGCCGTTTTTAGCCTTGGCAGCGATTCTTTCGATGTTCTGGGCAGATGCTATCATCGGCCATATTTTCCTTATTCCCCGGTATTGATCTCAATAATAAAAGAATGATAATCCAGAAGAAAACGCGTAATTGTGCATTAATATATAATAAAACTAATTATTTGTTATGTAGTTAGGTTAAGGTTAAGATATTAGTCTGGTTGTTAGGTATAGTTGGTAGGTTTAAAACCCAACTACGTTGCCTAACTACTAAACCAACGGCTTTACCCTTACCTTAACCAATCCGTATTGTTTTTTATACTTTTTCTCAAATGAGGTAATATATGGCAGTACTACAAGGAACCGAATACTATATTTCAAAACGGGTCGGCCGGGCGATCATGGATTATAAAATGCTCGCTCAGAATGATTTGATCGCTGTGGCGGTCTCAGGAGGCAAGGATAGCTTAACCTTGCTGCGTGTTTTAAACGACCGCAGGAAATTTGTGCCGATTAAATATGAAATCCTGGCAGTGCATATCGATATGGGGTATCCGCGCTCCTGCGCCAAGAAGCTGGAGCGGTTATTTAAAAAAGAAAAGATCCCCTATCATATTGAGAAGATCGATGTTTTAAAGAAAACAAAGCGTAAAGATATCAATTGTTTCTGGTGTTCCTGGAACCGGCGTAAAGCGCTCTTTGGGGTAGTGGACCGTTTTGGCTGCACGAAAGTCGCCCTGGGGCATCATAAAGACGATATTATTGAGACCATTTTGTTGAATTTGTTCTTTCAAGGCGAGATTTCCGCGATGGCTGCCAAGCAAAAGCTCTTTGGCGGCAAGATCACGCTTATTCGCCCGCTGGCGTATGTAGAGGAAAAGATGATCAAACGTTTTGCCAGAGAAGAAAAAATCCCCCATGAAACCTGTGTCTGTCCCCGTTCTGTCACCTCTAATCGTACCAAAATGGGCGCTATCATTGAAGATCTGAGGAAAATATGCCCTGATGTAAAAACGAATATCTTTCGCAGTGTCAAAAGAATAAAAGAGGATTATTTGCTTTAGCAAAAGAGTGATATAATAATTATAGTCATTGGGTTAAGGTTAAGATATTCGTTTGGTTGTTAGGTATGGTTGATAGGTTTAAAACCCAACTTCTTAACCAAACTACTAAACTAACCGCCTTACCTTTACCTAACTACCATTAACTTTAAAGGATCAAGCTTATGATGTGGCTGGTTATTGTGATCGTTGCGGCGGGGATGGGGGCGATTATAGTCTTGGTTATGAAGATCGCCGGGCAGGTGAATCAGCAGTTGAATTCGGTCACCCAGCAGGTCAATGAACGCCTCAAAGAGACTTCTCAAGCCTTGCAAGAGGCGCATAAGACGGTGGGCGAACGGCTTGATTCCGCCACGCGCGTTTTTGGTGATGTTCAGAAGAGCCTGGGGAGGTTGGAGGAGACCCATAAACAGATCTATGAGATCAGTAAAGATATCTCAAGCCTGCAGGAGCTCCTGCGCGCGCCGAAATTCAGGGGAGAACTTGGAGAGACATTATTGGGGAGGCTTTTGGAAGATATCCTGCCTAAGGAAAATATCAAGCTGCAATATCGGTTTAAAAGCGGCGATATTGCCGACGCGGTGATCGTTATCGGGCAAAACCTTATTTCTATCGACGCAAAATTCCCTTTGGAAAACTTTAAGAAGTTCTCTGAAAGCCCTTCTGATGAGGAGAGGAAGTCGGTGTACCGGGTGTTCGTGCGGGATGTAAAAAAGAGGATCGAAGAGGTCGCTTCCAAGTATATCCTCCCGGGAGAATCCACATTTGACTTTGCGCTTATGTATATACCGGCTGAAGCCGTTTATTACCAGATCAACCAGGATGAAGAGTTATGCGCTTACGCGCAGGCGCGGAAAGTGGTTTTTGTTTCCCCGAATACTTTTTACGCTTATTTACAGGCTATCCTGCATGGGTTGCGGGGTGTCAATATCCAGCGCAATATCCAGAAAATACTGGCTGAATTAGGGAGTATTCAGATCGATTTTAAGAAATTTCAGGGTGATTTCGACCTCGTGGGAAACCATCTCTCTAATGCCGCCACGAAATATAACGACGCGAAGGTAAAGCTGGGGAAGTTTACTGAAAAGCTGGCTTCGACTGCCCAGAGACCGCAAGTAGAATCGCAAACACAGGAGGATTTACATGACACAGGAAAATAATTCGTCTCATCCAGGGCTTGCGGCGGTATTTTCTTTTGTTTTTAACGGCTTAGGGCAGATCTATAACGGCCAGATCGGTAAAGGGCTCTTTATAATCTTTATTTCAACGGTCAATATGCTCGTGTTCTTCTCGGGCAGCCTGTTGATCGGCCTGTGGCTGTTGGGTAAACTCAAGGGAATGGCTTTAGTGTTGCTGGGAGCAAGCCTTTTTATCGTTGGATTATCGCTGATCTGTGTCGTCGGTATTTTTAGTATCTATGATGCGTACCGGGTCGCGGCAAAGAAGAAATAATCGGGAGACCGGATATATTAAGTTAAGTCATGTGGTTCAAGGTAAGGGTAAGGCAGTTCGTTTGGTAGTTCGGTTAAGTATTTGGGTTTTAAACCTAACTACCATACCTAATAACCAAACTAATATCTTAACCCTAACCCAACAACCTATTTCTAATATTATATTTCATGAGTAACTCAATTCCTTCGACTATCAAAGTCCGTGTTATTCCGAAAGCAAGCAGGAATCTGGTAAAAAAAGAAGATGACCATATAAAAGTTTATTTAACCAAACCGGCTCAGGGGGGTTTGGCGAACCGGCAGTTGATCGAGCTCTTGGCTGAGTTCCTGAACGTAAAGAAATATCAGCTTGAGATCATCGGCGGCCACAAAATCAGGGATAAGGTTATCCGGGTTTGCCTATAAATAATGCCATTGCACGAATTGCTTCAAGAAGAGGAATACGATCTGTTTTCTGACCTGCTCAAGGATGAGCTTGTTTGCGGTTTCAGCAACCGCTATCACCGGAACATGTCTTTGGTGTACGGCCAGGGCAGGGAAAATGCGTGTATGAACCGCAACGAGTTCTTGATACGCCTGGGGATCGATTGCCAGGCTCTTGTCGCGACAAAACAGGTGCATTCCAGCGGTATACGGTATGTTGACTCCTGGGATAAGGGCAGCGGCGCGTTATCCTATCAGACTTCGGTTATGGATACCGACGCCCTTATTACCGATTATCGGAATGTCCCGCTGGTTATCTTCAGCGCTGATTGTCAGGTCGTATTCTTATATGATCCTCATGCGCCTGCGATAGGCCTGGTGCATAGCGGATGGCGGGGCACAAAAGAAAGGATCTGTGTTCAAGCAGTGCAAGCAATGAAAGAGAGATTTAACAGCCGGCCCCGGGAGCTGTATGCCGGATTAGGCCCTTCGATCAGGGCGTGTTGTTATGAGGTCGGTGCTGAATTTAAAGATTCTTTTCCTGAAGAGATCATCGAGAGATGCAGCCGTTATTATCTTGATCTGGCTGAAATAAACCGCAGGCAGTTGGTGAATGCGGGGCTTAGGGAAATTAATATCTTTGATAACGGAAATTGTACCTCTTGCCGTAATGACCGGTATTTTTCTTATCGCCGGGAAGGCGCATCCTGCGGCAGGATGATGGCAGTCCTCATGTTGAAATGACCAGGCTCCCATTGCGGATTGTTAATGGTAGTTAGGTAGGGGGAAGGCAGTTAGTTTGGTTGTTGGGTTACGTAGTTAGTTTTCTTAAACCCAACTCCTTTGCCAAACTACTAAACTAAAATCTTAACCATAACCAAACTACCTTTTTAAAGTAACTTTAGATGCCTTGAACGAAGCTTCAATTCATGGTAAGATTATAGTGATAAAATAAAACAACGTTTTTGCCTTTTGATTTTTAACTTCTGACTTGTATGTATTGCGTGATCCTGGTAACAGCTTCAAATAAAGAAGAAGCGCAAAAAATAGCCTCCGGATTGATCGAATCCCGGCTTGCTGCCTGCGTTAATATTGTCGATCCCATAGGTTCTATTTTTTGGTGGCAAGGCAAGATCGACCGCGCGACTGAGGCGCTTTTGGTGATTAAAACAAGAAAAGCGCTTATCAAGAAATTAATAAAAAAAGTCAAGTCATTGCATAGCTATGACGTCCCGGAGATCATAGCGCTGCCGGTCATTGACGGTAGTAAAGAATATTTGGAGTGGATCGATGAGTCTCTCAGGTGATTCTGTTGGTTATGTCAGCGCTTTTTTAGGCGGAGTCGTTGTCAGCTTCTCGCCGTGTGTATATCCTCTTATTCCGATTACCTTGGGTTTTATCGGGGTTAAAGGAAAGGTATCCCATTGGAAAGGCCTGTCATTAAGCCTGGTTTATGTCACGGGCATGGCGGTTACGTATTCGATCCTTGGCCTGCTCGCGGCATTAAGCGGTAAATTATTCGGACGCCTATCAGCGCATCCTTTATCGCCTTTTATTCTGGGTAATATTTGTATTTTTGCCGGTTTATCCTTTCTGGATGTCGTACCCTTTGATTTTACGCTCTTACGGCTGCAAAATAAAATAAAGCATAAACACGGTTATAAAACTGTTTTTCTGCTTGGTTTAGCTTCAGGTTTCATCGCCGGGCCTTGCACAGCTCCGGCATTGGGCGCTATATTGGCTTTAGTCGCAAGCAAGCAAAACATCGTATACGGGGTGTCTTTATTGCTTGTCTTTGCCTATGGTATGGGGTTATTGTTGGTTTTAGCGGGGACCTTCGGGGCCATGTTCTTAAATTTTCCAAAAGCTCCCCTTTGGGAGCTCAGGATAAAAAAGCTCGGTGGTTTTATTTTAATCGGCGTGGGGGAGTATTTTATCTTTCAAGCAGGGAGGTTAATGTGGTAAAAAGAATTTTTTCTGTTTTCTTGTTCTTAGTGTTGATCCAGGGAGTTATTTTCGGGGTCGAGCCTTTACGTCCCAAGCAGGGGGTAGAGGCGGCAGGAATATCCCTTAAGGATTTAAACGGCAATATGGTATCAATAATCGGTAATGGAGATAAGCCCGTCTTGTTATTATTTTGGACAACATGGTGCCCGTACTGTCGGAATGCATTAAAGCAGTTAAATACGGACTATGCTACGCTTACCGGCCAAGGATTACAAGTGTTTCCGGTTAATATAGGAGAAAACCAGGCAAAGGTCAGCGCTTTTGTCAAAAATAATAGTTTAACATTTCCCGTTCTTTTAGACGAGAATTCTGCTGTAGCCGGTAATTATGGTGTTATGGGAATACCTACGTATATCCTTCTTGATAAGAAAGGCGTCGTTAAAACAAAAAGTAATTCTTTTCCCAAAAAGGAATATAAAGCGTTACTTTATTTATAGGCGATTATTTCCTGATCACGTGTATGCATGAAAGATCCCGGGATAAAAAAGGAAATTGAGAAAATTTTCTCGCAATGGCAGCAAAGGAATATTGCCGGATTTTTTTGTGAAAATAAACGTGAAGCCTTGGAAATGATCAAGGCGTTAATCCCGGAAGCTGTATCTGTCGGTTTTTCCGGTTCGCAGACGCTTGAGCAGCTTGGGGTCATCCACGAGTTAGTCTCCTGCGGCAGGAAGGTTTTTAACCAGAATAAACCGGGCATTTCCAGGCAGGAGAGTTTAGAGCTGAGAAGGTTGGGCTCAGGCGCGGATTATTATCTTGCCAGCGCCAACGCGGTCGCGAAAACAGGCGAATTAGTTTTCTTGAGCGCCTATGGCAACCGCACCGCAGGCATCGCCAATGCTAAAAACGTCATTATCGTTTGCGGGGTTAATAAGCTCAGCGATGATCTGCCTGCCGCGCTTGCGCGGGCGCGGGAATATGCTACGCCGTTGAATTGTAAGCGCCTGAATTGGAAGAGCTCTTGTTTAGAAAGCGGAAATTGCCGTAAAGAGCGCTGTTTTGCTCCGGAATACAGGCGTATGTGTTGTCAGCTGTTGATTATTGAAGCGGAAGTGGCTGCGGACAGGATGAAGGTGATCCTGGTTAATGAAAGTTTAGGGTTTTAACCGTTCATAAGGCTGTTATTACTATGGAAGAAAAAAAGGATTTTTATAAGTTAATAGAAGAGATTTGCGAAAAAGATAAGCGCTATAAGCCCGATGCCTATGAATTTGTCATGCAGGCATTATACTTTACCCAAAAGAACCTTAAGAAAACCAGTCATGTTACCGGCGGAGAACTTTCCGAAGGTATCCGTAAATTCGTTGTTGAGCAATACGGCCCGATGGCGAAAACAGTGTTTTCTCACTGGGGGATAACTAAGACCCAGGATTTCGGGAATATCGTCTATACTATGATCGAGCATAAGATGCTCGCTAAGACAGAGACTGATTCCATCGATGATTTCAAGGATGTTTACGATTTTGAGGCTGCTTTTGGCAATGTGTTCAGGGACATCGTGATAAAGGATATTTAGTTAAAGATAAGATATCCATTTATCTGGGAACTGAGTTGAGATAAGATTTCTTGGTTAAGTTGTTTGGTTAAGGTCAAGATATTAGTTTAGTTGTTAGGGTAGGTAGTTAGGTTTTTAACACAAACTACTTTACCTAACTACTAAACTAAATTCTTTACCTTTACCTTAACCAAGTTGTTTTAACATTTGACTACCAAAGCTATGATCACCAAGAAAATAACCGAATTCCTGGAGAAACGCGAGTTTATCAGTGTCGCGACCTGCGATTTTAAGGGGAATCCGAACGCTGCTCCCAAGTTCCTCTTAAAAGTCGAGAATAATTTTATATATTTGATCGATTATACCTTGAGTAAGACCTGGGAAAACCTCAAGATCAATCCTAAAACGTCGCTTTCTTTTGTGGATACTAATTCTTTAAGCGGCTTTCAGGTTAACGGCCCAGTTGAGATCATCGACAAGGGCCCTCAGCATGAAAAGATCGTCAAGGAATTAGGCGAAAGGATAATCAGCCTATCGGCTAAACGGATCATTGAAGGGCTTTACCGGGGGCATAAACACGAAAACTTTGAGATAGGGATACCTGAAAAGTTCGCGATATTTAAGGTGAAGATCGAAGAGGTTACTGAAATAGGCCCGAAAGGCGATCTAAAAAAAGAACGGTTATAGCATCAAGAAAGGATTTTTTTCATGTTTGATAAGATGAAAGCGTTAATGGATATGCAGAAAAAGATGCAGGAAATGAAAAAACAACTGGAAAATACCACCTTTGATGTCCAGAGTTCAAATGGTTTAATCAAAATTACCATGAATGGCGCTCAGGAGATCACCGATATTAAAGTAGCCGGAGATCTGGCTGCTATAGAGGCGAAGGCTTTAGAGCAGGCAATGAAAGACGCGTTTACCAAAGCCATAAAGCAATCACAAGTGGTCGCTGCCGAGAAAATGAAAAGTGTTGCCGGTTTAAACCTGCCTGGATTGACCTGAACTTCTTAAAAGGCTATGAAACAATTCGAAGATCTACAAGCCAGCTGTTTATATTGCGATCGCTGCGGCAGGTCTATGCCGGTACGGGAGCGGTTACTTTTGATCTTACCCGATGGGTACTTGTATGAGTATTGGTGTGCCCGGTGCGGTAATGTGGTCGGGGATAAGAAAACGAAATTAAGCCTGGAAGACCGGCAGCTCCTGCGGTAACACCTGGCGCTAATCGGAATTGCGCCGGTGTACCGCTTTCTGCTTACACCCAACGCAGATCGGAATTGCGTTGGTGTGCGCCTTTCTGGCGCAAAAAATCATTTGACAAAAGTAGCCAAAAGAGATAACATAAGAATCTGTTTTCACTGCAAGAGAAAAGGAGTTTAGATATGAAAGAGATACGCATTCATGCCCGCGCGGGGCAAGGTGCGATAACCACGGCATCTTTATTAGGGTATGCTTATTTTCATAAGGGCAGCTACCCTTACGCTTTTCCCCATTTTGGCGCGGCACGTATGGGCGCACCCATGAACGCTTTTGTGCGTGTGGATTCCCAGCCGGTGCGCTTGCGCAGCCAGGTATACGAACCTGATTACGTGATTATTGTCGATTCTACCTTGATGCGCGGTTTTAACTGTTTTTCAGGATTGCAAGATAATGGTATTGCTATTGTTAACGCAAAAGAAGGTTTCCAGATCCCTAAAGTAAAGGCGACGCAGAAAGTCTATTGTATCCCCGCTAATGAGATCGCCATGAAAACCATCGGCAGGCCGTTAGGTAATACTGCTTTGCTTGGAGCTTATGCTGCTGCTACCGGAGAAATTGACCTGGATACTTTAAATGAGGCGATAAAAAAGAGGTTTGCGGGTAAAGCCCAGGCAGGTAATATAGAAGCCGTAAAACAGGGCTATGAGTTTATCAAGGCAAAATTATAGGAGAATTTACATGTTTGGTCCGCTTGTATCAAAGCCAGGTTCCAGTAAGAATAATAAAACAGGTTCATGGAGGGTTGATGTCCGCCCGAAGTTCCTTCAGAAGAATTGTATTGCCTGTAAGTTATGCGTTTTAATTTGTCCCGAGTCATGTATTGAAGGAGAAGAGAAGAATACCTATCACTGCGATTATGCTTACTGTAAAGGTTGCGGAAGCTGCGCGGTTATTTGCCCTAAAAAAGATATCGAAATGATAAAAGAGGAAGAAAAGGATTAGATATGAAAGAATTCTTAGAGGGTTCAATGGCGATTGCAGAGGCAGTAAAATTATGTAAACCCGGCGTTATTTCCGCCTATCCGATCACGCCTCAGACGCATATTGTTGAAGAACTGGCTCAATTTGTGGCAAACAACGAACTCAATACCCAGTTTGTCAATGTCGAATCGGAGCATTCAGCGGCGTCGGTGGTCCTGGGTGCGGTAGCAACGGGGGTCCGCGCCTATACCGCGACCAGTTCTCAAGGGTTATTCCTGATGGCGGAAGTGGTCTTTAATATTGCCGGTATGCGCCTGCCGCTGGTGATGACCTGTGCTAACCGGGCTATTTCAGCGCCGATCAATATTTGGAACGATCAGCAGGATTCGATCTCCCTGCGTGATGCCGGTTGGATACAATTATACGCGGAAGATAATCAGGAAGCAGTCGACCTTCATTTTATCGGGTACCGTTTAGCTGAGGATAAATCAATGATGCTCCCCGTTATGGTTTGTATGGACGGGTTCATTTTGACGCATGGCATTGAAACGGTTGATATGCCTACCCAGGAGCAGGTCGATAAATTTCTGCCGCCGTACAAGCCGTTGTATAAATTAGATGTTGAAAATCCGATGACGCTCGGGCCATTGGCTGATCCTGACTATTATACGGAGGCGCGTTACGCGATCCAGGAGACCCAGAAACAGGCTTTGGAATTGATCCCGAAGATCACCGCTGAATTCTCAAAAGTTTTCGGCCGCACCTATAATGGGCTTATTGAAGAATACCGGACGAAAGATGCCGAGCGGGTGATCGTGGCAATGGGCTCAGTCTGCGGGACCGCTAAGGAAGTCGTTGATGAATTGAGAGCTAAAGGCAAGAAAGTCGGGTTATTGAAGATCACTTCGTACCGCCCTTTTCCTGTAGCGCAGATCTATGAAGCTTTAAAGAATATCCCTAAAGTCGCAGTTCTCGACCGGGCATTGTCTTTAGGCTCGTATGCGCCGCTTTCTTCAGAGATCAAGGCAGTGTTTTTTGGTAAAAAGAAGAAACCCGAGGTCATCAGCAGTTTTGTGGTTGGTTTGGGCGGGCGCGATATTACCAAGAATTCGATCAAAGAGGTTTTCCGTTTGCTTACGCCGAAAGAGCGTTGTTTGGAATTTATTGATCTAAAACCAGAGTTATTAAAGGAAAAATATGAGTAAACATTTATTTGTCAGTGGTCATACCGCATGTTCCGGTTGCGGACAGTCGATTGCGGCGCGCCTGGTGGTTGATGCCAGCGGCCCGAATACTATCGTGGCGAATAATACCGGATGCCTTGAAGTATTCTCGACCAAATATCCGGAGTCGGCATGGCAGGTGCCGTTTATACATTCTTTGTTTGAGAACTGCGCGGCGGTCGCTTCAGGAGTAGAGGCGGCATTACGCTTCATGGGAAAGAAAGAAGGGATCAACGTTATTGCCCAGGGCGGTGACGGCGGGACAGCCGATATCGGCCTGCAGGCGCTTTCCGGGATGTTGGAACGCGGCCATGATATTTTGTATGTTTGTTATGATAATGAAGCATATATGAATACCGGTGTTCAACGCAGCGGCCTGACGCCTTTTGAAGCGAATACTTCAACCAGCCCTATCGGCAGTAATTCATGCGGGAATCTTCGCCCGAAGAAGCCGATGCCGGAGATCGCCCTTGCTCACGGGATCCCCTATGTTGCTACCGCCACCGTAGGCTACCCTCAGGCTATTCAGCGCAAGGTTAAAAAAGCAATATCCATTAAAGGGCCAAAATATATTCAGATCCATGTGCCTTGTCCGTTAGGCTGGCGCCATGAATCTAAAGGGACTTTTGATGTCGCAAAATTAGCGGTCGAAACAGGTTTGTATCCGATTATTGAGTATGAGAATGGTGTCCTGGTTTCTAAAAGGCAGATCAAGTGCCTGCCGGTAGAAGAATATTTAAAAGTGCAGGGAAGATTCAAGCATTTGTTGAATAATGTTGACCTGATCAAGAAGATCCAGGAAGTCGCCGATAATAATATTAAAAAGTATAACCTTAAGATAGAAGCTCCTGCTCCGACAGCTTAAAAAGGTTATATTCATTACAAGAGGGGGTAATAAAATGGCAAAAGTCAGTGTCGATGCTTCTACCTGTGTGGGATGCGGTTTATGTGAACAGGCTTGTCCTGAGGTTTTTGAGGTCCAGGGCGACGGGGTCGCTCATGTGAAAGCTCAATCATGCGCTACGCATAATCTCGCCGAGATAGCCGATCAGTGCCCGGTTAATTCTATAAAAGTAAGTTAATACATTTTAAAACAAAAGCCCCGTTCTCTATCGTGATCCGATACTAAGAACGGGGCTTTTGTTTTAACAAAAACCGCCTGTTTTTTACCTTTACGCCTTATCCGGCCTGTATTTTCTTCATTAATTCTTCGACGAATTTCGAGAAATCATTTTGTTTCTTTTCAGATAAAAGCTTTTTCGTGAATTCCTCTTTTTCCTCCTTGAATTTTGCTTCATCCACCGGTACCTTTGATTTTGTTTTAATGATGAAGTAGCCGGAAGGGGAAGCGATCACCGCGCTGAATTCGTCATCTTTTAACGAGCGTGCCGCGGTATAGAATTCGTCAGAGGCGCCGATATTCTCAATATAGCTGCCGAATTTAAAAGGGGCAGTTGTCCCTGTTTTAAGCCCTGTATCTTTGGCGGCCTTCTCGAAATCGGCCGTTTTAAGGCCGTTTTTCGCGGCATCCTGGAGCATTTTCAAGCAGCTGTCAGCTTTCGCTTTTGCGATATCCTTTGCTTTATTCCTGATAACAGTATCTTTTACCTTTTCTTTTATAGGTTCAAAATCGGGTATATACGGGTCACGGCGTTCTTTGAGTTGGAACACATAGAATTTATTGTCAAAAGGGATGACGCTGGAGATCTGCCCGACTTCAAGTTTTGATATGATCGCGGAGATCTGCGGGCTCCAGCCGATCCCCGGGACAGGGTCGACCTGGCTGAATAATCCGGTTTCTTTGACGCTCAGGTTTAGTTCTTTTGCCGCTTTTTCAAGGTTCTTTTCTTTCGCGATCAGGGTTGTAACGCTCTTTTGCTGGTCTTCACCCTCCAGGGCGAGGTAGATCGTGTTAAACGATAAGGGTTGTTTAAAAGAAAGCGAGTTCTTAGTGAAGTAATCCTTGAGTTCTTCTTCGGTGGTCGTGACGTCTTTGTTTGAGTCCGCGTACAGGCTGGCGATATAACTTATACTTATTTGTTCATTTTCTTTGGCGTAAGCGTCTTTGACTTCCTGTTCGGTAACGGCCGTATCCTTTGTAATGGCCTCGTAAAGTTTTGCTATCATCAGATTTTGCCTGGTTTGTTCTTCATATATCCGGGGTTGGGTGCGGAATATATATTGCAGTATATACGCGTATCCCCGGTTGTCGAATTGCCCTTTGTTTTGAAAAGGCGGGAATGCCTGGATAAAATCGATGACTTCTTTGTCGCTGACCTTGATCTTACGCTTGTGCGCTTCCGCGACGAGGACCAGCCGTTGGACCGCTTGACTTTCCAGATTCAGGAATTTTTGCATTTGATCGAAGCTTTCTCCGAATTGGAGGAGCGCCTGGTTGCGCACCGCCGCCAGTGAGTCGAGGTACGCTTCATAGGAAATTCGCCTGCCAAAGATCTTAAGGGAGAAATTCTTTTCTTCTCCCGGGTTTCTCACGACACTGCTTGAGCCCCAGAAAATGAATGCCGGGACGATAATGATCGCTAAAACGATCCAGATCGTTTTTTGGGTTCTTTTGTTCCGTAATATTTTAAACATGTTAACTGCCTTCCTCTCTCCGGGTAATTAAAGGTTTGATTTATTATAGAGTTTTATTATAAGGGAAATTTGAGTTTTTGCAATTTTTTCTTTACAATTTATTGCTCACCCTGTATAATAACTTGCTTATCAGACCCGCCCTTGATCGAAAGGTTTTGCCGGGGCGGGGGTATTTTTTATTGAGTATTTCCACGCCGGTGGCAAAGTTGCGGGATGCAATGAAGAAAATCTTAAAACTGGGCCTCCCTAAGGGGAGCCTGCAGGAGTCAACATTCAGGATGTTCAAGAAAGCCGGTTTTAATGTATCTTTATCGTCGGAGCGTTCGTATTTTCCTTCAGTCGACGACCCTGAAATAGAAGCGATCCTTTTACGGGCGCAGGAAATGTCCCGGTATGTCCAGGAGGGGGTCTTGGATTGCGGAGTTACCGGTAATGATTGGATCCTGGAGAATAAGTCCGATGTCCATCGGGTGACCGACTTGATGTACGCCAAACAGAGCCTCAGCAAGGTGCGCTGGGTCCTGGCAGTTCCGGAGAATTCAGGGATGAAAACGGTCCGGGACCTGCATAATAAGCGTATTGCTACCGAGCTTGTCGGTGTTACCAGGGATTTCTTTAGCAAACATAAGGTCAAGGTGGATGTGGAATTCAGCTGGGGAGCCACTGAGGTCAAGGTAAGTTCGGGGCTCGTGGATGCTATTGTGGAATTGACGGAAACCGGCAGGAGCCTGCGGGCGAATAAATTGGTGGAGATCGCCACGGTCTGCGAATCAACGACGCAATTTATCGCCAATAAAGCCGCGTTCAAAGATGCCTGGAAGAAGGATAAAATGGAGCAGATCTCTGTTTTATTGCAAGGGGCGATCGCTGCTGAAGAAAAAGTCGGTTTGAAGATGAATGTCCGGAAAAAGGACCTGCAAAAGGTCATCGCTGTTGTTCCGGCCTTAAAGAATCCTACTGTTTCAGGGCTTTCTGAAACGGGATGGTTCGCGCTGGAGACGGTGATCGATGAAAAGGTTGTCAGACAATTGATCCCTGAATTAAAGAAAGCCGGGGCTGAAGGGATCATTGAATATCCCTTGAACAAAGTGATTTATTAAGATCGTATTATCGAGGAGGAAGTAATGCCGTGCGGTAAAAAAAGAAAAAGACAGAAGATCAAGACGCATAAAAGAAAAAAGATGCGCCGAAAGCTGCGTCATTTGAAGAAGAGAAACTGGAGCTAATTCGTAAATCGAAGAAGACTGTGTTCAAGCTGATAAGGCAGAACTTTGCCTTATCAGCTTGTTCTCGATAAGATGAGCGTCCCTTCAAGGTTTACGTTAGTCGCCTTAAAGGGCCATATAAATTCATTGAGATATTGCTGCGATGCGCTATCACTGGTGCGCCGGTGAAGTGTTCTCGATATGCCTCCTAAGTTGAAAAGACGCATTTCTTTAATTTTGTGTTGCCTTTCACTGGCGCTGTGCACTTCGACGAGCGCTTGTGCGTTGGATAAACGCTTATCGTTGACCTTGACGCACTATATCATGGCTTCGATGCATGAGCAGTCAGGCGATACCGAAGAAGCGGTCGTTGAGTATAAAAAAGCCCTGGAATTAGATCCCCGGAATGCCTTGATCCATCTGAACCTGGCGCTTTGTTATTTAAGGCAGAACGATGCTTCACGGGCTACCCTTGAATTGAACCTTGCCGTTAAATATGATGCAGAAGCTATAGAGCCGCATGCGGTTCTGGCGCTTCTTTATTTTTCGCAAGGCAAGCCTGAACTGGCTACCGTGGAATATGAGTTGGCGCTTCAGAATGCCTCCAAGATTGAGCCTAAGAATATAGATGTTTATAAAAGTTTAGGGATCGTTTATCTTCGACAGAAAAAATTGAAAGATGCGGAGAATACGTACCGGTTGATACTTGATCTGTCGCCTACCGACAGCGAAGCCCATTTTTATCTGGCGAATATCTATGATGAGTTTAAAAATCGGGAAGAGACGATCGTTGAGCTCAAAAAAGCGATCGAATTACGCCCTGATTATGCCGAAGCGTTAAATTATCTCGGGTATCTTTATATTGAAGATAACAAGAATCTGGATATCGCTGAAGGGTTGATCAGGAAGGCATTGGCCCTTGAGCCCGAGAACGGGGCGTATATTGATAGTTTAGGCTGGCTCTATTTTAAGCAAGGTAAGTTCAGCGACGCTGTTCAGGAGCTGAAAAAAGCCAGCCTGTTATTAGATGACCGGGTTATCTTTGATCATTTAGGTGACGCGTACTTAAAGCTTAACGATCGTCAGAACGCTATAACAAGCTGGGAAAAATCATTGATCATAGATCCAAAGCAGGACCAGGTTAAGCAGAAATTGGATAAGTTAAATCAGGAAGCAGCTAAAAACGGGGCTGTGCCGATAGTTCAATAATATAAGCGGGAGCCCGGTTAAAAGATAATCATTGAGATGGCGTATTCCGATACTCAGATCAAAGAATTAGAAGTAAAAGCCAAGCATGTTCGTAAATTGATCATTTCAATGCTTGCTAAAGCAGGTTCCGGCCATCCGGGGGGGAGCCTTTCGGCAACCGATTTGATCACCGCGTTATATTTTGCGGTGATGCGTCATGACCCTAAAAATCCTTTAAGCGCGGAGAGCGACCGCTTCCATTTGTCGAAAGGGCATTGTTGTCCTCTCTTGTATGCTGTTTTGGCTGAATCCGGGTATTTTCCGCTTGAAAAGCTTTTGACACTGCGGCAATTCGGTTCTTTGCTGCAGGGGCATCCTGACCGGCGTACTCCCGGGATCAATGTCGCATCCGGTTCGCTTGGGCAGGGGCTATCTATTGCGGTTGGAATGAGCCTGGCGGCAAAGATCGATAAGAAAGGTTACCGGGTGTATTGTTTAATGGGGGATGGAGAAATACAAGAAGGCAATATTTGGGAAGCGGCTATGGCTGCGGCCCACTACCATTGCGATAATATCTGCGGTATCCTGGATTATAACGGGTATCAGATCGACGGTAAAACAAAAGACGTTATGAACCTTGAACCGGTCATCGCGAAATGGCAGGCATTCGGATGGCACACCATTGAAATAAACGGCCATGATATGAAACAGGTTTTAGAGGCATATGATGAAGCGCGGTCGGTTAAAGGAAAGCCGGCTATTATCATTGCCCATACGATTAAAGGCAAAGGGGTTTCTTTTATGGAGCATGTGGTTGATTTCCACGGCCGTACCCCCACCAAAGAAGAAACCGAGCAGGCGTTAAGAGAGTTAGAGTAAATATGGAACAATTATACCAAAGAGACGTTTACGGCCAGACACTCATCGAGTTGGGTAAAGAGAATAAGAGCATTGTCGTCCTCGATTCCGATCTATCCAGTTCTACTCGTACCGTTTTATTTGCCAAAGAATATCCGGAACGTTTTTTCAATATGGGGGTTGCTGAACAGAATATGATGGCTGTTGCCAGCGGCCTGGCAAGCTGCGGGAAGATCGTTTTTGCTTCTACCTTCGCGATATTTGCTACCGGCAGGGCATGGGACCAGATCAGGAACAGTATCGCCTACAATAACTTTAATATTAATATCGTTGCGACGCACGCCGGCGTGAGCGTCGGCCCTGACGGGGCAAGCCATCAGGCGTTGGAGGATATCGCGCTTATGCGCGTGATCCCCAATATGACCATTGTGGCTCCTTGCGACGGCCCTCAAACACGCGAAGCGGTGATGGCCGCGGCCCATACCAAAGGCCCCTTTTATATCCGGTTAGGAAGGCCGAAAGTTTTGACCATTGAAAATAAGGGGAAATTTCAGTTAGGCCAGGCTCAAGTTTTAACCCAGGGTAATGATGTCGCGATCATTGCCTGCGGGATCATGGTGCAAGAGGCCTTAGCCGCTGTGGAGAGCCTGAAGAAGAAAAATATTTCTGCCCGTTTGATCAATATGCATACTATTCGGCCCCTGGATACCGAAACGGTCATTGCTGCTGCCCGCCAGACCAAAGGGATCGTTGTCTGTGAAGAACATACCATTATCGGCGGATTGGCATCCAGCGTTGACGAAGTGGTGGCTGAAAATCATCCTACCAAAGTTATCCGCGTTGGAGTACGCAACAGGTTCGGCCAATCCGGCCAGCCGTCTGAACTTATGAAAGAATACAATCTTACCAGCGGCGATATAGAAAAAGCGGTTTTAAGAATAATTTCTCCTTAAGATAATCATATGTCCATGGGGCGATTACATTCAGCGTTGAAACTGACGGGTTCCCGAAGCGTGGAAGTCAGTTGTTATGCTAAACTCAACCTGTTCCTCGAGGTTATTAAGAAGCGCGCCGATGATTATCACGAGATAAAAACTCTTTTTGAGCGCATTGACCTGCATGATACGCTCACGGTATCTCCTTTGCCGGGTAAAAGGATCCAGGTCATTTCAGACCATCCTGGTGTCCCCCTGGATAGTTCTAACCTTGCGTATAAGAGCGCTCAATTGTTGCAGGAGAGTTTGAACATCAATAAAGGGGCCAGGATCAAGATCATCAAACGTATTCCCATCGGCGCCGGGATGGGCGGTGGATCAAGCGATGCCGCAGGAGCCCTTTTAGGGTTGAACCACCTCTGGGATCTTGGGCTTACGAGAAATAAATTAGTTTCTCTCGCCAAAAAGATCGGCAGTGATGTGCCTTTTTTTATATACGATGCCCCTTTTGCTTTAGGAAGCGGCCGGGGAGAGAAGATCAAGCCCCTGCATTCGCTTAAAGCTACCGTCTTGTGGCATGCTTTAGCTGTATTGCCAATACATGTTTCCACGCCGCTCATTTATAAGAAATGGGATGAGTATTCCGGAGGCCTTGCGAGGTTGACAACTCCTAAACAAAATGTTACACTATTATGTTCAATAGTAAAGAAAAAAAATCTTACTTTGATCGGAAAAGCCTTGTTTAACAGCTTGGAACTTGTTACTGAAAAAGTCTATCCTGAAGTAAAACTTCTGAAAAAAAGATTTGTTTTCTTGGGGTTGAGGTCAAATTTAATGTCGGGGAGCGGGCCGACGGTCTTTGCTCTTGTTCCTTCTCAATATGAAGCTCTGTCTTTTTCCCGGCAACTTAAGAAATCAAATAAATCTTTATGTGTGGCGGTAACAAAGACGATTTAAAGGAGGGGCGCTATGGACATTACTGAAGTTAAGATCTTCTTACGAGAGTCACCCGACAAAAAGCTCAAGGCTTACGCCACGGTTACCTTTGATGACGCGTTTGTGGTGAGGAATATCAAGGTTATCCAGGGTACCAGCGAATTGTTCATCGCGATGCCTTCGCGTAAAATAAAACAATCCTGTCCGAAATGCGGATTTAAGAATGAAGCGCGTTCAAAGTTCTGTAATCAGTGCGGCGGGCAGTTAAGCGTGTCAGCCCGTCCCGTGGGGCCGGAGGCAGGCGCATTCGCGCAGTCAGAGCATAAGGATATCGCTCATCCGATAACACAGGTTTTCCGGGAATATTTGCAGAAGAAAGTCCTGGAAGCTTATGAGATAGAGAAAAAGACCGGCAAGCCCGGTGAGTTTGGAGATGCCGATCTTTAGATGATAATGTCTTTTGGGATGTCGTCCAATGGTAGGACACGAGAATTTGGGTCTCGCTATCATGGTTCGAATCCATGCGTCCCAGCGGTTCGACGCGCTCGCCCTTCGGGCTCGCTTGCTCACCGCAAGTGTCCTGAAGAAAGGCGAGCGCCTGTTCTGCTGCGCCGTTAAAAATGTAAAACCCCGGTGCGGCTTCGCAGGAAAAGGTTTGTTTAGAATTTTTTACTTTTGACTTTTGGCTTTTTACTTTTGACCTTCAATACTGTATTTAATTATGAAAAACATCGCGGCAATAATTTTGGCGGCAGGTAAAGGCACCAGGATGAGATCCGATTTGCCGAAGGTCTTGCATGCTGTCTGCGGCAGGCCGATGCTTGGATATGTCCTGGACCTGGTCGCGAGTTTAAAAATAAAAAAGGCTGTTACTGTCCTTGGGTTTAAGGCCGATCAAGTCAGGGCTTTTATCGGGAATGCTTCACGAACCGTGGTCCAAAAGAAACTTTTGGGCACTGCCGATGCCGTGAAAGAGGCTTTGCCGCTTTTAAAGAATTTCAGCGGTCCGGTCATCGTCCTTTACGGCGATATCCCGTTGTTACAGAAGCAGACGATCGCGAAATTGATCAAGCGCCACGAAGATTCCGGCGCGGCGGCTACCATGTTGACGGCTAAGGTCGAAAAACCGCTCGGCTATGGCAGGATACTCCGGGATGCTTATGGCAGTATTTGCGGTATCGTTGAGGAAAAAGACGCCGATGATTTCCAAAAAGGAATTAAAGAGATCAATACCGGGATTATTTGTTTTGAAAAGAAAAAGCTCACCGGCGCCTTGAAGAAAGTTAGGCCGAACAACCGTAAAAAAGAATATTATCTGACCGATGTGATCGATATCCTTTATCAGCAGGGGGATCTGGTTGAAAGTGTGGGAACTCCGGATGTTCTTGAAACTATGGGGGTTAATTCCCGCTTAGAATTATCTCAAGCTCAAAAGATCATGCAGCAGAGGATCAACGAGGAATTTATGACAGACGGGGTGAGCATTATCGACCCTGGCTCAGCCTTTATCAGTTATGGAGTAAAAATAGGCCGGGATACCGTAATTTATCCCTTTACAGTTATTGAAAAAAATGTTAAAATTGGGAAATCCTGCAAAGTAGGCCCTTTTGCCCGTTTGCGTGAAGGCACGGTTTTAAATAATGAAGTTACCGTTGGAAACTTCCTGGAAATTTCCCGTTCTGCATTAGGATCAAAAACTTTAGCAAAGCATTTTTCTTATATCGGCGATAGCCGTATCGGAAGATCCGTCAATATCGGCGCAGGTACCGTTACCGCCAACTACGACGGAACGCATAAAAATATTACCGTTATCGATGACGGGGCTTTTATCGGTTCCGATACAGTGTTGATCGCGCCGGTCAAGATAGGAAAAGCAGCTAAAACAGGTGCCGGCTCGGTCGTGAGACGGAATCATCATGTTGCCGCGGGGCAGACTGTTGTCGGGGTACCCGCACAAGCGCTTCCGCAAAAGCAGTTGGTGCATAAAAAGTGAGATCACTATGGATAAAATAGCAGTATTCAGCGGTAATGCCCATCCGGTATTGGCCAAGGATATTTGTAAATACCTGAAAGTCAGTTTGTCCGATGCGTTTGTTTCACGGTTCAGCGAAGGAGAGATCCGCGTAAAAATAAATGATAATGTCCGGGGCAAAGACGTTTTTCTCGTACAGCCGACCTGCCCTCCGACGAACGATAATTTGATGGAGCTCTTGATCATTATTGATGCTTTAAAAAGGGCATCAAGCGACCGCATTACGGCGGTGATCCCTTATTTCGGCTACGCCCGCCAGGACCGTAAAGATCAGCCGCGGGTGCCGATCACCGCAAAACTCGTCGCTAATTTATTGACGATCGCCGGCGCCGACCGGATCTTAACGATAGATTTACATGCCGGCCAGATCCAGGGTTTTTTTGATATCCCGGTGGACCATTTGCTCGCGGTCGGTGTTTTTGTCGATTATTTTTCAAAAGAAAAGATCAATGACCTCGTGATCGTTTCTCCGGACGTCGGAGGCATCAAGATGGCGCGCGCATACGCCAAAAGGTTTGGCGCGGGGTTAGCCATTATCGATAAAAGACGGGATTCTCCTGAGAAGACCGAGGTAATGCATATTTTAGGCGAGGTTGAAAATAAAAACGCGATCATTGTCGACGACCTGGTAGCTACGGGCAGTTCGTTGATCGAAGCGGTGGAAGCGTTAAAGAAGGCAAAGTGTAAGTCGATAAATGCGGCGATAACCCACGGTGTTTTGTCCGGGCCGGCTCTGGAGCGTATAGAACAGTGCCGTGACCTTAAAGAACTGGTTATTTCCGATAGTATACCGCTTGCTGACCATAAAAAGCATCCCCGGATCAAAGTTTTATCAATGGCAAGCCTTTTAGGCGAAGCCATCAAGCGGATTCATAATGAAGAATCGGTCAGTTCTTTGTTTGATTAAGAAGCCAAAGGCATAAAACTTAAGAAATCACGGTACTGTAATCGAGGTATGAAAGGAAAAAGGAAGCCATGGAAGAGATAGTATTGGAAGCAGAGTTACGAGAAGAAACAGGTAGGGTTCAAGTAAAAGATTTACGCCAGAAAAATTTTATCCCCGCGGTGGTTTATGGAGAAGGTAAAGAAGCGCAGCCGGTGAAGGTCGCTTACCGGGCATTGCTGCACCTCCTCCATGAGCATAGGCTGGAGAACGTGGTCGTCTCGCTGAAGATAAAAGATGACAAGAAGAAAAAAAGCCGTCCTTGTTTGATCAAGGATATCCAGCATCATCCGGTAAAGGGCGATATTATCCATGTCGATTTTCATGAGATCTCTTTGACAAAAGCTATCAAGGTGAGTGTTCCTGTCACGGTCAAAGGAGAAGCTCCCGGTGTTAAGCTTGAGGGCGGTTCACTCGAACATATCCTTTGGGAGATCGAGATCGAGTGTTTGCCCACAGAGATGCCGGAAGATATCAATGTCGATGTCAGCCATTTGAAGTTGGGGGAGGCGGTCCATATTAAAGATGTGGTATTCCCCGCGAATATTAAAGTCTTAAATGACCCTGATTCGATCATTGTTTCAGTTGCCGCTCCGATGAAAGAAGAAGTCCCTGTTGAAGCTGTTGAGGGCGAAGAGAAGAAAGAACCTGAGGTTATTAAAGAGAAGAAAGAAGTCCCTGCCGAGGGTAAAGAGGCGGAAGCTAAAGAGAAATAAACGGCAAGCCTCACCGCGCACCGGCGATCGGCCGGCGTAGGAGCATCATGAAACTCATTGTAGGGTTGGGTAACCCGGGGTTGTGGTATGCGCATTCCAGGCATAACATCGGTTCTTCGATAATCAAGGGTTTGGCGCGCAGATATAAGCTTTCGTTAAAAAAAGACAGCTCGGTATCGGCAACAAGCGCGAAAACGGATATTGAAGGGCGCGCTGTGGTCATCGCGGTGCCGCTTACGTTCATGAACCTTTCGGGTAATGCCGTTGCGGCTCTGGTGCGTAAATACCGGGTCGATCTTGCTGATCTTTTAGTTGTCTGCGATGACCTGGACCTGGAGTTCGGCAGGCTCAAGATAAGGCCGGGGGGGTCTTCGGGAGGACAGCGCGGGTTGATTTCGATCATCGGCGCGCTCAAGAACCAGGAGTTCGCGCGGCTGCGGGTCGGTATTGACAGGCCCCGGCGGACAGAAAAGGTCGTCTCTGATTATGTGTTATCTTCTTTCCCTCGGGCCCAAAAGAAGCAGTTAGAGGAAGTAACGGCGCAAGCGATAGAGTGTTGTGAAATGTGGGTTCGTGAAGGTATAGATGCAAGCATGAACGTGTTTAACAAAAAAGAAAAAAACAAATGAAAGGAAAGCGGCAATGAATAAGTATGAAGCGATGTTTATAACGAAACCTGAGTTATCGGAGGAAGAGCGTAAAACCCTCTTTGCTCAGATCCAGGATGCGGTTATTAAGAATAACGGGCAGGTTTCACAGGCGGCAGTCTGGGGAGAAAGAAGGAAATTGATCTTCCCGATCAAAAAATCTACGGAAGGGGTTTATTACCTGATGAATTTCAATATTGCCCCGGACGCTATCTCAAAAATAAGAGAAATATATAAATTGAATGAGAATATCCTGAGGCTTCTGATCTCAGCCCTGGGAAAAGCGTAAGATCGTTAGTATCGTTAATGTCGTTAGTTTCGTTCGATGATGTTGTTTTAAAGGAGAGGATTATGGCCAGTTTCAATAAAGTATTGTTGATGGGCAATTTGACGAAAGACCCGGAGTTGCGGTATACTCCTCAGGGAACAGCCGTGGCGAACCTTCGCCTGGCGGTGAACCGGAAATTCAAAGATAGAAATCAGGAGTTGAAAGAAGAGGTCTGTTTTATTACTGCTGTTGTCTGGGATAAACAGGCAGAAACGTGCAATCAGTATCTGCATAAAGGGAGCCCTCTCTTTATCGAAGGCAGGCTTCAATCCCGTACGTGGGAAGATAATACGGGGAATAAACGCAGCGTCATTGAGGTCCGGGTGGAGCGCGTGCAATTTATAGGGGCGCCTTCCGGTAAAGCAGCGCCAGGAGAGTCATCTGAAGAACCGCGTCAGGAGCATGCTACAGAAACAGCATGGTTAGACGAAAGTGAGGAGAAACCAAATGAGAATTAAACCTAAAAAAATCATGAAACGGCCGGGGTCTTTTTTGCCGATGAGGAAAAGATCGTGCCGGTTTTGCGCCGAAAGAGTAAAGTCAATAGATTATAAAGATATTAAATTATTGGAATTGTTTGTCAGGGAGCGCGGGGGGATCATTTCGACCCGCAGCACCGGTAATTGCGCCAAGCATCAGCGTAAGATCACCGAAGAAATTAAAAAGGCCCGTTTCCTGGGGCTTATGCCGTATATCAAAGCGTAATTGATCGTATGCCCTTTGGGCGCTGTGAATAAAGCTGCCTGAGGGTAAATAGGTGAGTTGCCGATGGAAGTCATATTAGAAAAAGATGTCTCCGGGCTCGGGAAAGCGGGAGCGGTCGTTAAAGTCAAAGACGGGCATGCGTTGAATTACCTTATCCCCCGCGGATTGGCCGTGTTGGCTACCGATGCCAACCGAAAGAAGCTCGACCAGGAAATACAGCGCAGGAACATCCAGCAGGAAAAACTAAAACAGGAAGCCACCGCGCTTAAAGATAAATTGGCGAATGTATCGCTGACGATCCCTGTTTTAGTGCATGAAGGGGAGAAATTATACGCGAATGTCGCCGCGCAGGATATTTCCCGTGTTCTTAAAGATGAAGGTTTTAACGTTGAGAAAAACCTTATTGTTTTGGATGAACCGATCAAAGCTTTGGGTATCTATGAAGTAATGGTTAAATTGCACCCTGAGATCTCCGCAAAAATAAAGATCTGGATCGTGAAGAAGTAATGTTCGGTTCTCGGTTATAGGTTATCGGTGATCGGTGATATTCCGGCTGCCGAACACCGGTAAACGAGTACCGATAACCGAGCACACCCGGCGCTAATCGGAATTGCGCCGGTGCGCGCTTTCTGCGCAGCCGATAACCGAGTATATGCCTAAAGAATTATCTACAGACAAACTCCCGCCGCAAAATCTCGACGCTGAAATGGCAGTTCTGGGCTCTATGCTTATGGATGAAGAGGCCATTGCAGTAGCCGTTGAGGCTTTAGATAAAAACTCATTTTATAAAGATTTACACCGCAAGATATTCGGGGTTATATCTGACCTCTACGGCGAGAATCGGGCGGTCGACCTGATCACGTTGACCGACGAATTAAAGCGTTTGGGTATGCTGGATGCGGTCGGCGGGGTTAGTTTCCTGACGGAATTAGTGAACTCGGTACCGACCGCCGCGAATATCAGCCACTATGTTTCTATAGTCAAAGAAAAGAACACGCTGCGCGGGCTGATCAATAACGCGACAAAGATCGTTTCACTGTGTTTTGAGAATCAGGGCAGTGTCGATGAACTGGTTGATGCCGCAGAGACTTTGATCTTTGAAGTGCGGGACCATCGCGCTCAGGGCGCCTGTGTCCATCTCAAAGAGGTCATTAAAGACAGTATTGAGACTATTGACAGGCTTTATCAGAAAAAAGCGCATGTTACCGGTATCCCGACGGGATTCATTGATTTCGATATGAAGACCGCGGGGTTACAGCCTTCTGACCTGATCATTGTGGCAGGGAGGCCGTCAATGGGAAAGAGCGCCCTGGCTTTATGTATGGCTGAATACGCAGGTATCGTGGAAAAGGTCCCGATCGCCTTCTTCAGCCTGGAAATGTCTAAAGAGCAATTAGCGCAGAGAATGCTTTGTTCTCATGCCAAAGTAGACGCGCATAAAGTGCGCACCGGATATCTTTCTACGTCTGATTGGCCGCGCCTGACCGCCGCCGCGGGTAAATTGTCGGAGGCCCCGATCTTTATCGACGATACTCCCGCTATCTCTGTAATGGAGCTGCGCGCTAAAGCCAGGCGGCTTAAGTCTCAGCATAATATACAGCTTATTGTCCTGGATTACCTGCAGTTGATGCGGGGCAAGTTAGGCGTTGATAACCGCCAGGCTGAGATCTCCGAGATATCCCGTTCTTTAAAAGCGCTGGCCCGTGAACTCAATGTCCCGCTTATCGCTATCAGCCAGTTATCCCGCGCCGTCGAATCCCGGCAGGACCATCGCCCGCAGCTTTCCGACCTGCGGGAATCGGGCGCTATCGAGCAAGACGCTGATGTCGTGGTCTTGCTTTTGAGGGAAGAGTATTATAATCCGACGCCGGATAACCAAGGCATTGCGGAGGTCATTATCGCAAAACAGAGGAATGGCCCGGTAGGGTCGATGAAACTTACCTTTGTCAAGGAATATACCAAGTTCGAAAATATCATCCAGGGTGAATAACCCGTTAAAGAAAATAGTTTGCTTTTTGCAAAGATTGTGATATACTAAAAAAAAATTAGAAACTTAGTTTTCTGGTTACAAAGTGTTTACTGTTTTTTACGATAGCACCCCGCGCTTATAGGTATTGCGCGGGTGTTTCGCCTGCCTGCCGGCAGGCAGGCCTGCTGCGAAAGGGTTTGCATACTATCGATGCCTAAAAGATTATTCCTGCTTTTTGCGTGTGTAGCCTTAAGTCTTCTTTCTGTTGTTCCTGCCCAAGCGCAAGTACTCGATACTGAACAATCCTTATTCGCTCCATCCTCTTCCGAAGCTAAATTAGTTACTGCCATAGATATTACGGGGAATAAATCCATAAGTACGAATACGGTATTGTCAAAAATGAAGAGCCGTATCGGCAGCCCTTATCAGGAAACGGTCATCAATGACGATTTAAAACGCCTGTATCTTTTGGGTTTCTTCAGCGATATCAAGATCGATACTGCAGATTACCGCGGCGGCGTGAAGATCATTATATCCCTTGCGGAACGCCCTATCATCGAGAAGATCGTTTTTTCCGGTATTAAGCGCCTGAGCATGAAAGACGCAAAAATAAAAGAGGTTTTGAAATCAAAAGAAACGCAGTACCTGGATTATCCGAACCTGGCAGATGACGTTAAAGAGATAAGAAAGTTATACGAAAAGAAAGGGTTCGGACAGGTTGAGATCAAATATGACGTTTCTGTCGATAAAGAAAAGAATAAGGCCCGGGTGGAATTCAGCGTTTTAGAAGGTAAAAAGATACGGATAAAAGAGATCTTTATAGAGGGCAATAAGAATTTCACCGACCGTAAGGTCTTGAAGATCCTCAAGACCAAGAAGGCCTGGCTTTTTAACCCCGGTACTTTGAAAGAGGATGTTTTAAAAGAAGATCTGGAGCGAGTCAAATCGTTCTATCAAAGGAACGGTTTTATCGATGTTGTGGTTGAAAATGAGATCAAGCCTGATAAAGTCAGGCCGTTTTTATACCTGAGTATCAAGATCAACGAAGGGGAGAAATTCCTGGTCGGTACGGTTACGGTCAAGGGAAACCACGATGTTCAGGAATTCGAGATAACCTCTAAGATCAAAGGTTCTGTCTCCGGTAAAGTCTTCAGCCAGGAAGTATTACGCGATGATATTATGAATATCCAGGGGCTCTATTTTGACCGCGGATACATATCGGCGCAGATCCAGGAAACAACCTCTTTGAATCCCAAGACCGGGCGTATCGATATTATCCTTACCATTATGGAAAATGAGATCGCTTATGTTGATAAGATAAAGATCAAGGGGAATGTTAAAACCAAAGATGTCGTTATCCGGCGGGAATTAAGAATAAAGCCGGGGGAGCGTTTTGACGGGGATAAGCTCCGCAGAAGCAAGGAGCGCCTGCAGAACTTAGGGTTTTTTGAAGATGTAAGTTATGACAAGGAAGATACTTCCATCCCTAATAAAAAAGACCTGGTCGTCGAAGTTAAAGAAACCAAGACAGGATCATTCAGCTTTGGCGGCGGATATAGTACGGTCGATCAATTCCTCGGGTTCGTTGAGCTGGAACAGAAGAACTTTGACTGGAGGAATTTCCCTTATTTTACGGGGGCCGGGCAGAATCTCAAGCTGCGTTTTTCCGCCGGTACTGTTACTGACGGATTTGACTTAAGTTTTACCGAGCCATGGATGTTCGATCAGCCGATTTCTTTCGGTTTTGATGCCTATAGGCATTCCCGTAAGCGTGAATCAGATATCGGCTACGGCTATGATGAGGATATTACGGGGGGAGACCTGAGGCTCGGGAAAGAATTGTCCGAATATTTCAAGGGCGATGTTAAATACCGGTTTGAGAATATCAAGATCGGCAATGTCGACGATTCGGCCAGCCAGGACCTTAAAGATGAAGTCGGTCAGAATAATTTAAGCAGTATGGAATTCTCTCTTTCCTATGATAGCAGAGATAATGTGTTTGATACGAATAAAGGCGACTTTGTCTCCGGCTCATTTGAATGCGCGGGAGGGCCTTTTGGCGGCGACAAGAATTTTACCAAATTCTTCGGCAGGGCGTCGCATTATATCCCTTTATTCCGTAATTCGAATTTAGAGGCCCGGGTGCGTTTGGGCGTTGCTAATCCGTTTGGGGATACAGAAAAAGTCCCTATCTATGAGCGTTTTTTCGTGGGAGGGGCGTATTCTATACGCGGTTATAATGAAAGAAAGGTCGGCCCGGTCGACCCTGTAACCGAAGACCCGTTAGGCGGAGATGCGCTCATGGTCGGTAACCTTGAGTATACCTATCCGCTTTTTAATTTCTTCAAGGTAGCGGCATTTTATGATGTAGGCAATGTCTGGAGTAAGGCAGGTGATCTCGGCAATGGGGGCTTTAAGTCAGGTGTTGGTTTGGGGGTGAGGATCAAGACACCTATCGGCCCGATCATGCTTGATTACGGTATCCCGTTGAATAAGGAGCCGGGTAAAGAAGACAAGGGCAATGGCCGGTTCCATTTTAGTATGAGCCACGGTTTTTAGGCATCTTTGAAAAGTTCGTGTGGGTTTGCTGTATTGGATCTGTCCTTATGGTGAGAGATATTCCGGTAAGACGCTACGAAAAAGCTCACCCTTGAGGTTCTTCCGCATTCTTTGGTTATGCGTAAATGATTCCATCCGAAGCGATATTTCGAGAAAATAACTGTAAGGTTTTTTGAATATGCCGGGATGGGAGTATGCGTCTTAGAGTATGAGGATCAATAAGTTAAGCGTCTAAAACAAAAGGCGCCTTCGGTGTGAAGGCCAAGTATATTAAGGAGGATGGGAAATGAAGAAGATAATGGTTTTCGGGTTAGGGGTACTTTTTTGTTTAAGCATTTTTTTAAGCCATGCTGCCGCAGCCGACAAATTCGCCTATGTTGATTTAAGCAAGATCTTCAGCGAATACGGCAAGACCAAGGATTATGATAAGAATTTAGGCGATAAGCAGACCGGCTATGAAGCAGAACGGGATAAAATGGTCAATGATATCAAGAAATTCCAGGATAAATTGAATTTACTCAATGAAAAGGAAAAAGAGAACAAAAAGGGCGACCTGGAGTCGAAGATCAAAGGCCTGCAGGATTATGATCGTCAGAAACAGACGGATCTGCGTAAAGAGCAAGACGAGAGGATGAAAGAGATCTTAAAGGATATTGAAGACGCGGTCAAGGGGTATGCGGAAAAAGAAGGCTATACGATGGTGTTTAATGACCGGGTATTGGTATATCAGTCTAAGAGTATGGATATTA
>CAZPNW010000216.1:0-7142 GCA_964588175.1 uncultured Planctomycetales bacterium | reverse complement strand
TTTTTGACGGCCCTGGTGGCGATCCTGCCGGATATAATGGCTGAACAAAATGCAGGGGAGGCCTACCAGCATGGATGAGCGTTCAGCCTCAACCCAAGGCGTCTCAGTAAAAATAGTACGTAATACTATCTATAATTTCTTTGGGCGGGCCTGGGGATCGGTCATTGGATTGTTCCTGACCCCGTATATTATCCATTATATCGGCCTTGAACGGTTCGGGCTTTGGGCGATCATGACGGTAATTACCGGTTATTTTGCCTTATTTGATTGCGGGGTAGGTTCAACCTTTGTTAAATTTATATCAGACAGTTATACGAAGAGAGATTTCAAAAAGATCAACCGGATCATTAATACCGGGATACTTTTTTATTCTTTTTTTGGTTTAGTCGTGATGGCCGTAACTTTGGTATTCGTCCATTTATTCCTCGGTTTCTTTAAGATCCCCCCGGCATTATTGAGCGAAGCTAAACTCGTTGTGGTCGCGGGAGTCTTTCTTTTTATATGCAATAATGCTTTAGGCCCTTTAAGCTCTATTCAGAGCGGATTACAAAGAATGGATATAAGCAATAAGATCGCTATCGGAATATCTTTTCTCTATGTTGCCGGAATTGTTTTCTTTTTGAAGTCAGGCTTTGGGCTCAATGGATTGATCATGAATAGTATCATTCTGTCCGGCATCGTTGCCGTTATCAATGTGGCGGTAGCGTTCCGTTTAGTCCCTTCAGTGCGGTTAGGAATTGTTTTCTTTGATTGGCCTATGATGAGGTCGTTATTTAATTTCGGCTACCGCGTGCAGATCACCAAGATTTCCGGGGTCATAACCGCTCAGACAGATAAGATCTTGATCGTATATTTTCTTTCATTAGGGTTAGTGTCGTTTTACCAGTTAGGAAGCGGGATCGTGGGCAGCGTTGTAGGGATATCTTCGGTGCTTATTTCCGCGCTTATCCCTGCTTTTACCGAGATTGAAACTAAAGGCGAACGGGTAAAGCTTATTGAAGCATATTTAATGACAACGCGATACCTGGCATTCTTAATGGTGCCGGCATTTGTCTTTTTGTTTATTTCAGCGTCTCATATAATGTCGGTGTGGATGGGGCAGGGCTATGACCGGGCAGCTTTTATCGTCCAGATACTGGCTTTGAGTTCGATGACCAATGTTATCGCGCAAGTCGCTTCTTCAACATGTTTGGCAATTGATAAGCCGCAACTCATGGCGCGGGGTTCGGTTATTGTTATTGTCTTAAATATTATTTTGAGCCTTCTGTTCATAAAATTGATGGGTTTTTACGGGGTTGCCTGGGGTACGATGATCGCTTCCAATGCAGGTACGTTCTATTTCCTGGTAACCTTGCATAAGGCGCTGGGGATATCGGTAAAAAAGTTCTTCCAGATCATGATCCTTTATCTGTCGGTGAGTATCTTTGCCGCGGTATTCGTTTATATTTTTGATTCACTGGTTAATTACATCGTTATTGCCCCGTCACGGCCCTTGCTTTTTTCCATGCTTTTGGCGCGGTGGATCGTTTTTACCGCCGCGTATGTTGCGGGGATACGCTATGGAAAGTTAATGAGTGCGAATGATATCCAGTTTTTACAGGAAAAACTTCCCTTTGCGCGCGCAATTATAAAGAGCCTGGCGTAGGAGTAAAGATGCAGGATCAGGGTTTTGTTTGTAAGATCTGTGGAAATCAGGAAAAGAATAAAGAATTCCGTGTCAGGGAAATGATGTTCGGCTCCAGGGAGGAATTTGTTTATTTTGAATGTTCTGCCTGCGGGTGTTTGCAAATAAAAGATATCCCCCCGGATATGTCCGGTTATTATCCGGAAGATTACTATTCGTTCCAAGCAGATGAATTTATGACCTTGAACAAGCCGGATTCACCGCTTGCCCGGTTTTTACGCCATAAGCGCACCGGGTATTATCTGAACGGCAAAGGTTATGTAGGAAGGGTGGTTTCCCGGTATAGGCCTGTGGAGCGGCAGTTAGCAGAATATTTATCCTGGCTTAAACATTGTAATGCGCGCCTCGATTCCTGGATATTGGACGTGGGATGCGGAAAGGGAAGGCTTTTATTAGAGTTAGCCTGGTATGGTTTTCGACGGCTCCGCGGAGTTGACAGTTTTATCGATAAAGATTTTACTTTTCAGGGGGCCGTGCGTATAGAAAAGAAGGAAATATCCGCTGTTTCCGGGATTTTCGATTGTATTATGCTGCATCATGCTTTGGAGCATATGCGCCAGCCGCAGAAAGTGTTTTCGGATATCGCGCGGCTTTTACGTCAAGACGGATGCGCTTTGATCAGGATCCCGACGGTGTCTTCCTATGCCTGGAGGGAATTCGGCGCCAACTGGGTGCAGATCGACGCACCCAGACATTTCTTCCTTTTTACTCTTGAGAATATCGCCTCACTCGCGCGGAATTCCGGGTTAGTGATAAAAAGGATTGATTTTGATTCGACGGAATTCCAATTTATCGGCAGCCTTCAATATGCGCAGGATATCCCTTTAAGAGCCGAGCGGTCGTATTGTGTGGATCCTCAAAAGAGCATTTTTTCTGCAGGGCAGGTTAAAGAATTTCAGGTAAAAGCTGATGCGTTGAATAAAGAGAGAGCCGGAGACCAGGCCTGTATTTACTTAACGAAACAATAAGGATAAAGGTGGAGGAATGAATATCAACTGCTTTATGTTCGGGATGAAGAATCTCAAAGCTGAGGAGATCAAGGGGAGGAGGGTCATTGAAATAGGAGCATGCAATGTTAACGGTTCCTTGCGCCCTTTGATCGAACAATACGGCCCTCAGGAATATATCGGTGTGGATATCACGGCAGGGCAAGGGGTAGATATAGTTTGCGACGTGACTGCTTTGATCTGCCGCTTCGGCGAGCGCAGTTTCGATCTTATCGTTTCGACCGAGTTATTGGAGCACGTCAGGGATTGGCGCCTGGCAATACACAACATGAAAATGATCCTGAAGCCCGGCGGCGTTATGGTGATCACGACTCGTTCGCCCGGATTTGTATACCATGGGTATCCCTATGATTTCTGGAGGTATGAAGTCGAGGATATGCGTTCTATTTTCCAGGATTGCCATATAGAGAAGCTCGAGTGTGACGTGCAGCCGGGAGTTTTACTGAAATGCGTCAAACCCCATGATTTTCATGAACAAGACTTGCGCGGATTATCGCTGTATTCAATCGTTACCCGCAGGCGTACCGCCCAGCTGCGTGATGAAGATTTAACTGCCGGCAGCTTTAAAAGGCTGATTTTCCGGCAGCGGTTGAAAGAATTCCTGCATAAGAATATCGACAAGATCATCGGGTAAATATGAGCGAAGAGAAAAAAGTCAGTATAATCATTTTAAATTGGAACGGCAAGAACGATACGCTTGAGTGCCTGGAATCGCTTTCACGCATCGATTACCGGAATTACGAGGTTATTCTGGTTGACAATGGGTCAACCGACGGCTCACTTGAGGATGCGCGTGCCCGCTTTAAAAATACCGTGATAATCGAGAATAAGGAAAATAAAGGTTTTTGCGCCGCTAATAATATCGGTATCCGGTACGCCTTGGGCCATGGCGCCGAGTATTTATTTATCCTCAATAACGATACGGTTGTAGAACCGGGAATCATTCATGATTTAATGGATGCGTTGAGCCAACGGGAGCAGTTATCAGTTGTTTCTCCGCTTATCGCATATTACGATGACCGGAAAAAAATGCAATTTTCGGGTTGTATGATAGATTGGGGCAACGGTGATTTATGCAGGCAGTATGAATGGGAATATATCGCGTCGCAGAAAGGGCTTTTGGAAATTGATTTTGCTTCCTGGTGCGCAATTTTTCTTAAACGGGAGGCCATTGACCGGGTCGGATTGCTGGATGAAGATTTTTTCGCCTATTATGAAGATGTGGAGTGGGGGGTGCGCGGCGCTCAGCTGGGGATAAAGTCTTTTTTGTATCCCAAAGTCCTGGTGTATCATAAGGGGTCACGGGCTACCGGCGGAGTCTATTCAGCATCGGTTTATTTTTATCTCTTTCGCAACCGGTTTATTTTAATAAAGAAGCATGCTCCATTCTTGAGGAAGATCCAATTTAGTGTTACGTATGTTTTTGATTCAGTAAAGAAATCCCGGCAATTAGCAGCCGCCGGAAAACAGGATTTAGCGGATGCGCTTATGGATGGGGTTTGGTCAGCGCTGTGCGGCGCCTGGAAGCAGCAGAGACGGGCTTTCCCTCGTGCGTCTAAGGGCAGAACCGGCGTCTTAAAGAATATTCGTCTCTGGGGGTTGGTGGTCAAAACTTTATTTTCCAACAGCAGCGGGAAGTAATTATGCGGATAGGTATTGATGCGCGGGTATTGCAGAATGAGTTGCGTGGACAGGGGCAATACGCGTATTATTTGATCAAGAATTTATCGGAGGCTTACCCGGAGCATGAATATGTGCTTTTTTATAATGGGTTTAAGAAAGGGCAATTTGCCTTTACTGAAAATACCCCCCGGTTAAAGCAGGTGTGGTGCCGTTTCCCGGGAAGGTTGTTGGCGGGCTCTTGGGAGAAGGCGTCTTTTCCTCCTGTCGAATATTTCCTGGGGGACCTGGATGTTTTTCATAATACGATAAATTATAATTTTACCCATTATTCGCCGGTTCCTGCCCGCGGGAAGATGGTTGTTACTTTTCACGGTATGGCCCAGCCGCAGATGCTCTGGCTAGACTATAGCGCTGATAAGATACGCCAATGGCTCCAACGGTTAGGAGGGACGGCGCATAAGATAATCGCGGTCTCGGAATTAGCCAGGAAGGACCTCTTAGAGCGTATTTCCCTCCCGCGCGATCGTGTCGCAGTCGTGCATCTGGGCGTCGATGATAAATTCCTGCGTATCCCCGATGAAAAACAGCTCGAGCCGGTGTTGTCGCGTTTTGGCCTTTCAGGAAAAAGATTCCTCTTATATATCGGCTCCGCGGAGGCAAATAAAAACCTCACCCGGCTCCTTGACGCGTACAAAATAGTACTCCAGGATAAAAGCCTGGGTGAGCATTATTTAGTGCTGGTAGGCAGTATCGATGCCAATTATCAGGCGTTAATACGGGATGCTCAAAAAACAGGGATTTCCGAAAGGGTGATCTTCACTGATTATATAAGCCATCAATATCTGCCTGCTCTTTATAACGGGGCCGAAGCTTTTATTCTTCCTACCCTGTATGAATGGTTTGGTATGCCGGTTTTAGAGGCTTTGGCTTGCGGTATTCCCGTCGCTTGTTCCCGTAATACAGGCGCCTTGGAAATTGTGGGTGAGCGTGTGGTCAGTTTTGACCCCTTTCAGAGCGAGGAAATAGCCCGTTCAATCCGGGTGCTGCTTACGGATAAAGACCTCGCTGTGCAGGCGCGGCAGGATTGCTCAAGTATAACCCGGGACTTCTCGTGGAAAAGAACCGCAGAGAAGACTTTGGCGATTTACCAGGAAGTCTCATTTAAAGGAAGTGGCGGGTAATCTATGGAACATTGGACGAGCAATATCATAAAGATCCAGGAGCGCTCCCGCGCTACCAGAGCGCTTCATGTCTGCTGCGGAAAGAATAAATATCCCGGGGCGATCGGCATAGATAATAATCGTGACTCCCATGCGGATGTGTTTGCCGACCTCAATGTGTTTCCCTGGCCGTTCGCGGATAATGAGTTTGATACCGTGGTTTGCATCAATGCTCTTGAACATTTGCCTGACACGGTCGGTGTTATGAAAGAGATATATCGGGTTTCAAAACCGGCAGCCATACTGTATATCCTGACGCCTCATTTCAGCGATGCAGGCTCTTTTATAGACCCGACGCATATCCATCATTTCAGCGCCCGCTCTTTCGATTATTTTATTGAGGGGACATCTTTATCTGAAGAATACGGCTTTTATGCAAAATGTCGTTTCCACTTGTTGAAGCGCCAGCTTATGCTGCACCGTTTTTTTAAGCTCCTGGAGGTTTTTTTTAACAGGCATATCGCGTTATATGAAGAAGTCTTCTGTTATATATTCAGGGCTGAAGGGATCTATATGGAATTGGAGGTTAAAAAGTAAGATGAAAGTCGCTTTTTGTACCGGCTGGGATACCGAGCGTGACGGGATCGCGGAGTATTCACAGCATCTGGTTAACAGCTTAAAACACTGCGGCGTCAGTATTAAGATCGCCAAGCTCGGGTTTTATATCAATGATAAAGCGTATTATCATACATTGGCCAAGAGCATTACAAACGCGGATATCTGCCATGTACAGTTTAACTATGTTTATTTTAACGGTGAACTGCCGTACCGTAACCGGTTCCTTTATTTCCTGGAGAACGTAAAAATTCCCGTTATCATGACCGCGCATGAAGTGAGGCCGTCGTATAAGCCGGTCCAGGGAGGATTTAACGGGGATATAAAAAGGTTCGTTTTTAATCATACGCTTTTGTTTTGGAATGCCTGGTCAGGTTTGTATCATAAGGCGATGTATAACCGGGTCAATAAGATCATCGTACATACCCGCGGACAGGCAGCGATGGTGGAACATTTTGTTGATAGCCGTGAAAGGGTCACGCTTATCCCTCACGGGATCCCGGAATTTTCCCGGCTTGAGAGCTTGATTGAAAAAGAGCAAGCTAAGAAAAGGATGGGTTTGGAAGATAAGACAGTTATTACTATTTTCGGGTTTATTAATAAGAAAAAAGGTTATGAGCTTATTTTAGATATTTTGCCTCAATTGCCGCCGGAGGTTATTTTGTTCATTGCCGGAGGAAGCATGACCGATAACAGTATTGACCGGGAATATTATCATGGGCTTTTGAAAATAATAGCGCAAAAGAAGCTGCAGGAGCGGGTGAGGATCTCCGGGTATATCCAGGAACACCAGATCCCTGATATTATTGCCGCGACTGATATATGCCTGGCGCCGTTTTCTTCAACGAGCGCTTCCGGGGCTTTAAGTTTATGCATCGGCTACCATAAGCCGATCGTAGCATCAGACATCGATGTCCATCGTGAGGTCAATGAGCGTATTCCTTGCTTAGAGTTGTTCCGCCATGATGACGCTGCTGATGCGCTGGAGAAAATAACGGGGTTATTGCATGAGCTCCCGCGTATGAGCGAGCTTGTAAGATTAACAAAAGAATA
>CAZPNW010000215.1:0-25700 GCA_964588175.1 uncultured Planctomycetales bacterium | reverse complement strand
GTTGAGGAAACTCCCCGTCTTCCTCGCGGATTCGCGGCTCCCGCGGAAACCAATGTCTTCTCATCTATTAGCCAGATCGTGGTTACTGAAACCGATGCCAAGCCGATCCAGCCTCCGGCTGACCTTAAGGCAGGAGAAAAGTATTTCAGGGCGGAAGCGAAATTAAAAGACGGCACTACCCATTCCTTTATGGTCAGAGGATTGTCCAAGAGATTTGTCTATGAAGGAAAGACCTTAAAGAACGACGAATGGGTCGGGTTAAAGACGGATAACAGCGATGTGTATATTAACGCCGGCGTCTTAGGTAATGTTAAGAAAGTATCAGTGTCAGTTTCCGCAGGCCAATTGTATCCTTCTGTTGCCAGGGAAGTCCCTGTACAGGGAGACCTGCCGAAATATATCCGCACCATCGAAGCTGAAGAGAGATGGAAAGTCCTCACCAGGAAATTGTTCGGAGAGAATAACAGGATATTCGCTTCTATCGTAGGTATAGATGAAGGAAAGGTCTTCGCGCCTGTTAAAGAATTCAAAGATTACAAGGAATATTATAAATTCGTGGTTAATCCTCGGGGAGCCTTGAGGGTCGACTTGTATTATTACGCTCCTGATGCTCCGGGCATGATCAAGTTAGGTGATCGCGTTCCTTCCAAGAAAGTTTCAGAAGCGGAAAAAACCGGTGTGCCTCTCATTCCTATCGTCAGTTGGAAAGATGATCAGGGCAATACCTTTAGAGGTATTTTAATGGGCGGTGTGGATGCCTCTAAACATAAGAGGGAATTATCCGAATCTTTCCAGAGAAGCCAGTTGATCGAATATGAGTCATTAAGCATCTTAAGTGAGCAGGATCCGCAGAAACAGTTCGCCATGATCCAGCAGAGCGGCCTGCCTTTCAGCAATAAGCCTACGCAAGCGCCTTCCAAGCCGTATGTAGCATTTTCCATCAAGATGAACGATTTTGCTCATCACCTGATTATCACCGCGTTGTTCACTGATGATGACCTCAAGGCTGAGATAGAAAAAGGCGCTGAAACCTTGATCTTGAAAGACGGCCGTAAAGCCCATTTCCATAAATATGCCGGAGTTAACGGAGAATTAACGTATGAACCGCGGCCTATCAGAGGCAAGGATGTCGGTATCACGGTTGTTGACGGCACCTTTACCGATGACGCGCTTACCGGGGAACGTATCGTCTTCGGCAAGAATATGGCGCTTTTGAAACTGGCCTGGGCGACCATGGGTTTGATCACCTGCGACATTGAGCTGAGCAATTTAAAGAAACAGCTGGATATCTTCCCCAAATATATGTTCCTTGAATTCGGGTTGCTCGCGTTTAATATCGTCAGCGGTATTACTACCTTTGGCGCTGCTCCGATGATCAGCGGGGGGGTGCGGTTCTTGTTCAATATGTGGAGCCGTTATAGCGCGCTTCCTACCTGGCCGAGCAACAAGGATTTCTTAGAGACTGCCTCGGCGTATTTAAAGACACAAGGTAAAGGCGATCTTAGCCCTGCCCAGGCAGAAGCGGTGATCAAGCAGTTCTCTGATGCCGAGATCAACGCCATGCTTAATTATTACCGTAACAGCGCCCTGGACGCCAATTTAAAGAATATTGTAGCTTTAGTCATGAGCCTTTGTGAGGCAACCGGCGTTAATCAGGCAGCGACTTTTAGGAATATCATCAACGGTATCGACCCGGTTAACCTGACTGTCAGCCTGAAACCGTTATTGTCAATGGTTGTCGGACAATACATATTGCCGGGTAAAGGGGCCGGTTTGCCTGAGATCCTTAAGGGAGCCTCTTTAAGCAATCTGGCGCAGTATGTTGATATCGGGATCGACCTGGAAGCCATCATCAATACCGGCAGCGACGCCATGGGCAGGATGAAGATGGATCGGCCCTTCCCGTGGGCGCCGAGCTTGAAATCGCTTATGGCATACGATCCCCGGATCTTCGGCTTCCCGTTATTGGCATTCTATAAGCATAACAGGTTAAAGGAATTCTATAATTTAAAGAAAGACGGATTTGCCTGCGAGTTCAGGGAAGGTTTCCCGGATTATTTCGTGGAATACAATAGAGAGCAATTGGAAGGCATGGTTACTAAAGGAGAAGTTGATTTAGTCGGATACGTCAGGACCAAGAATGGTAAGCCGATCCTGCCTTTGTACGCGACGAAGAAAGGCAACATTATCCTCTATGGCAAGAAAGCTTTGCAGGAAGGTTTTGAATTCAATAAGCGCGAGATCGAACGCTTTGACCAGTATTATCGCACCTTTGCTGAGGGCGGCGCTGCCCGGCAGGTCGTCGAATCTCCTGAAACGCTTGAGCCGAAAGACAGGGAAGCGGTAATTGAAGCCGGTGCTAAAGCTCAGAAAGATGCTTTAGATCTGATGTCTTACTTGATCGATGCCAGGAACTTATCAGCCAAGGGTAACCTGAGCGCCGCTGAAAAGCTTCAGTTAACCGAAGCTATGAATTATTTAAGGGCTAAAGGTTTGAATGAAAAGAGCCTGCTTGATCTCGACCGGAAATTCACCAGCTCATATGTTTACCTGGATAATAGAGGCAATAAAGTTAAAGTCGTGATCTTCTATTCTCTGGAAGACGTGGAAAAAGGCGTCAAGCAGGAGAAGAAAAACGAACAGATCTTGGAAGGCGTGCAGAAGATGTTCATGGGTAAGCCCGGCGTTATCTTCCGCACTGCTGTCCCGGCAAACGGCAAATACTCCATCGGTCCGGTAGTGGAAAAAGACGGCAAGCTCATCGGCGTCCAGCTTGAAGAAGCGGCGATCAACCGTTTGTTCGACACCATTGATAAGCTCCCGCTTTACGAAAGGATCCGTATCCTCTTTAAGAATTTCAGCAACTTCCTGATCGAATATGACGTTGCCGGAGATGGTTTGAAGCAGAAAGTATACGCGACCGTTAACTTCCCGCTGGATAAAGAAGTTGTTAGGGTGTTTAGGAATCCGATAACTTTAAGGCCTGAATCCTGGACATTCTATAACGGGCTTTTAAGAAAGATCGTCACTCCTGATTCTATCAGCGAGATCTTCTATAACGATAAGAAGATTGAAACAAACGCGGTGACCTATCATAACGCGGGAAGCGTCCAAAATCCAAGCAAAGGCCCGGTTATCGAGAAGACCGAGACTATCATGCATTGGGTCCTGGATAAAGACAGGCAGGATGTCAGCCCTTATGAATTCCGTATCGCAAAGAGAAGGACAGACCTGCGCACCGGCAAAGTAGACGATGTTTATTATGGCTTGTTCTCTCAGCCGGTTGAGATACGCGATGGCAACTGGGTCACCAGGATCAAATATAATGCTTATGAAACTCATTCTGATGCCACGACCACCTTTAAAGGTATTACCGTAATTACTGCCGCGGTAGATTGGAAGAACGGCAAGGCTACAAAGAAAGATATCTGGTGGTTTAATTATAAAAATAAGATCAGGTTAGCAGAGATCGAGAGTTTGCTGGGCGGCAACGGCAGGATCATCCATAAAGATACGAAATTCGCCGATGGTATCAATAGAAGGTATGTTCCCGGTTTCGATGCTATCGGAAAAGAAGTTTCCGGAAAAGGCCTTAAGTGGAACACCGAGAAAAATGAATGGGTGCCTGAATTCGATTATTATGGTTATATCTGGAGTAAGGGCGAGCTTACCCGTACCAGGATAGAATTGCTTAAAGGTAAGGGCGAGTTCGAGAAGCATGTCGATGAAGTGTTCACCGCGCAAGGCCTGCCGAAGCAAGAGGTCGATATGAAGTTCAAGCTTAAGAACAACGGTAAGGAAATCGGCTGGCTGGAGAGGGTTACCGATTACACCTATGATATGACTTCCAAGGTCAAATGCCCCTTGATCGCCGATAGAGGAAAGACGCATATCAGAGGCAGCCTTAATGGCAAAGCGTTTGGCTTCGATTATACGGAATCTGAGGCGGAATCATTTAAAGTTGAAACAGGCAAGAATGGCGAGAAATTCGCTATCCTTACCCTAAAATTATTAGACAAAAACAGTTATTTAACCTGGTATGAAGAAAAGAACTTAAGTGAAAGAAACAGGTCTTGGTTAGGTTATATCTTATTTCCCTGTGATACCATAGATAAAGCAAAAGTCCTGGAAATCTTTAAAGGAGATACTTCCTGGCAGCAATTCTTTATGAATTACACCGCGGAAAAACTCTATTTTAAGGTTAATTTCGAAGGATTATTGAAGCTTTCCAAGATAAGCAAAGATAAGAAAGCAAAATTATTAGCGCTTTGGGAAAGTGTCCCCAAGAATAAAAGAGTCACGCATTTTGAATATAACGGCAGGATAGTCAAGAGCACTGGTTTGTCATATAGCTTTTACGATATCGCGGACACTTCTTCAGTTGTGACGTATTTCCCCAAGCATACTAAAGAAAATCCTGATTTTGAGAATTTCAAGAAATCAGAAGTAATTGAGTATGACCCTGCAACAGGAATGCTTGCCATCCAGATCGCCAATCAATTACAGCCGCAAACATGGAGAGAAGTGTTAAATAATTATGACCAGAAGGTCAAAATAATCGATGGCCATTTGAGTAATGGCGATTTTGTAGGAGAAGAAGAACGTATCTTGACATATAGAGGTGTATTGCAAGCATTGAATATCGCCGTTGAGACTTTGGCTAATCCTTTGCTCGAATATGCTTATGCTCCGATCAGAAAGCTGGGCGGATATTCATTCCCGATCGATATCGATGGCAAGCGTTTAGATGAAAATGCCACAGATGTATCGAGAATATTCGATCAGTCCGGAAGGGTCGGGTATCAGGGCAAGAACGAATTTGAGATCAAGAAGTCAGGCAGAAGATTAACAGTGCAATATCAGGAAGTTAAGAATAACCTTGGTGATCCTGAAGAGCATTCTACTTTGAACAAAGGGACTGATGGCAATTTAGTTAAGGATTCGACTCTGTATTTGTTCTACTTGTATGCGAAAAGCTCAAAGCCGGAAATAATTAACGGTAAAGAACGTAAGAACCTCGGCCAGGGTGGTATTCCTCAGTTGAGTGCGCGTTTAGTGCTGGGTGAGGATGGGAAGTGGAAGATCTTTGCCGTGGCCAACGCAACGCGTCTAAATGCTGAAACGGGAGACATTCTTTTTAAAGTTAAGAAAGGTGTGGAAATAGGAGTCAGCGACAGGAATGAAGTAAATTATGAGTGGTTAGCTGCAAGAATAACAGACACGATGATCTTCCTGCCTGATTTCATGACATTAGTCGGTTATGAAGAAATCCGGGATCATCGCGGGAGGCCGATTATAGTAAAAGGCGGATACCCGGAGATAGATCCCGTCACTGGTTTTGCCGTAGGCGATCCTCTTTGGATATCTTTCTTGAGGTATTCCGGTGAGCTTGAAAAGGACGGGAATCGAGAAACAGATTCTTTGTTACCGATCAGTTTCGCGAGTTATAGGTACGAATGGAACGAAAATGATGGGGATGAACTGAAGAATTATGTGCGACCGTCTAAGTTCGTAAGAGCTTTCTCCTGGTTGCCGTTGAGCATCGATAACTGGAAAGATAGTAATTGGACCGCACGCGCTCATGGTGTAGATTCTGAGAATAACAATATAGTTTATGGTGTTGAAGATGTTATTGAATCAGCGCTTATTAAAACTTTCTTAACTACAGATGGAAGAGTTAAGAAGAATATGTACCGTAGTATAGGGTTCGGCCCGATGGAAGTCGCGTTACATCTTGACGAAAGAGAGTTGGCGATGTTCTCAACCGTCGTGAAGAATGAGATCGGAGTAAAATTAGCGTTGGAGAAACCGTATAAGTTATTTGTGCCTTCGTATAATAGGGATAAGCCCGGTTATTTGTATTTGTTGGAATTTGAAGCCGTCCCGAGCCTGTTTGAGAAATTCTCGGAAATGGATACCGATAATTTATTTGCTGTCAGCAATACTATTAGAGAATACCGTAATGGCGTCTTAAAGCAGATCTATTGGGATAAATACCGCGTGCAGTCTAAGAACGGCAGTGGGGTTATTGATCCTGAAGCCTGGGATCGTATAGCTAACAATAGTATATTCGCGCAAATCTTAAGTGGCAAGAATTCCCCCATAGATGTGACTCCGGAGCACCATGCTCAGATCTCCAAGGCCCGCCAGTATGTTGAAAATAAATATAAAGAATCCGTTAAAGAAGAGAATCAGAAGTCATTCATCGCTTTTATGGGCCTGGCCGCCGTAGCAATCGTTGCCGGGATCTGTTGGATAATTTATTGGATCATTAAAGCAGTAAGAGGAAAAACTGCTACCAACAGTACTCCTGGTTCTACCCCGGCTCCTGGCAATAGCCGTACGGCAAATGAGGTTTTAGATATTTTAAATAATGCTCAAGATACACAGGCTTTGAAATCAGCGCTTGATAATGATTTGTTCCCTGCCTCTGTGAGTAATTTAGCTGTTGGGTTAAAGGAATTGATAGATATTTCACTGCGTTTGCGTCAGGAAGAAAGAACTTTGGCGCTTGTAAAAGATGTTATAGCTGCCATAAAGCAGCAGATGGGTAATGATCTGCCGAAGAATATGGGAGTGGATAATGTCGCGCATGAGATTTTCTCCCGGTTAGCGGACAAAGTCTTAAGGCCTAAATTAGAAGAATATGCTCAAAAACGAGGGTTCACCGATGTCAATTTGACTGCAGATAAAACGGCATATGTTATTAATGGCGTTAAAATTGCTGTTAAAGATCCAAGCCATTTATCATTAAGGGGACAGGCTAACCCGAATTTCTTGAAGTTTGTAATTGATAAAATAATCGCTAAGTTTATCACTCGTTTGGCAAATGGTAAAGAACCTACTGATAGAATCTGGGGGTATCATGACTCAAGAGATTTAGCCGGCTGTCTTTGGAATGATGGTTTGTGGATGAAGGTAGAAAGAGGAAGGATCCATTCTACAGCGGACGAGGCTCAATATGGCAACTTGGTTCAAGAATTAGAAGGAATTGTATACGATCTGTCTTATAAGACCTTAACTGAAAAAGAAAGAAGAAAGCTGGAAATAAGGAGAGCAGTTGTAGAAAAGAAAGTTGAAGGGTTTAGCAGCACTGATATTAATCCGTATCTTGGTTGGTTCGCTATACCTTTGGAAGAGGCTTTCTTAAGAGAATTATTACAGTTCTTTGTGGGTGATTTACAGGATCAGGTGGTTTGGACCAGGCACCTTTTGAAACTTGCTGCTTCACTCGATGCCCAGGGCAGATTTACCGACTTGATTCCCGAAACAGTACACAGGTCTTCGGTTATCCTGTATATACTGGGCGACCAATATAGAAAGCTTTTTGATTTCTTGAGAAAAGGCCAGAAGAACTGGGTATGGCGCTCATATTTTGAAGAGGTATTCTGGGCAAGGTTGATGCAGACCAAAGATTACGAAGAACCGCTTGCGGCGTTTGGCTTTAACGGCAAGATGCTTAAAGATATCATTAAGAATATGAGTTTTAAAAAAGCTGATAAAAAAGTAATACTGGATGCTATTAATGCTTTAAAAGATGATGAATTCCCTGGGTATAAATTACTTGTGGAATTATTTGAATATACAAGACAGGAAGAAGAGGATAAACATCTATATATTATTCAGGAAATTGTCGATAGGTTACTTCTGCCTGCCGTCTTCAAGAGCATAAAAACAGCGGATTTTATTCATTTTACCGCTCCTACCCGGATAATGTCGGTGCGAAGAATGTTCATGGCGATTAAATATTTTGACCCCGTCTTTTTGTTCGTTGGTATTGTCGGAGCATTTTGGTTAGGATTCATAGGGCTTATTTCCTGGATGAGTGTTGGTCCCGCATTAGTAGTATTGGGAACTCTTGGTATGATTAAAGTATTCCAAATTATTAAAGATAAGCAGGAAGAGAATGGTTTTATGAAGTTTTTGAATAAATCAGATAAAGGCCCGCGCGGCTTATATGATACCCAGATGGAAATCTCGCAAAGAATGGCTGAAGTCGGGGAAGAGAAATACTGCGGTTTATCTCAAGAAGCATGGGATAGATTGTCCGACCAGGAAAAAGCAAAACACCAAAGCAGTATCCGTCATTGGATGAAATGGGGAAGGATAGTCCCTAGCTGGAAAGAGCTGATAGCTGGCGCAGGCATTGGGACAATTGTCTACTTGGTAAGTTATTTAGGTGGTATGCATTTATGGTTTTCCGGTGTAATTGCTATAGCCGGTATTGTTCTCTGGCAGAAGGCAAACGACAAATTAGCATTTTCATATCCTGCGTTATTTAATATCATGTTTCCTGTCCTGGCTTGGCTTTTTGGCGTTCCCATGGTAGCGGCGATCGCGGGTATTCCGATGATATTGGGGGCAACAGACCTTATCGTGTTTATTCTGCTTAATATCCTAGTACATATCGTTCTTGTCTCGTTCTTTATTTTTATGATCCGCGGCGGCGTATACTTAGGGCAAAAGAGCGTAAATCACAGGGCGATCAAAGATAAGCATATGTTTGATGTGCGCTATGAAAAAGACGTGCAATTTGCCTTAGAAGCGCTTCAAAATACGTTAGAGGGAAATAGTCAGCATAATTACAAGGGGTTAATGATTAAAGCTGGCTTATTCGGAGTATTAGGTAGTATCGCAGGGATTATAGCGTTAGTTGCACTATACCGAGAGCCGGCTTTAATATTAAGCCTGGTTTCAACTAGTGTTCCTTTCTTGCCTTTTACAGCATATCTTTTACCTGCGGGATTATTAATAGCTGCTGTTATTTTAGGCTGGTCAGTATGGATGTCAGCCAGAAGAATAAGCTTTTATAATAATATTATCTTTGATAATTATCAAGCTAATGGTTCACTTAACCAGGAGCAGGTAAAAGAAAGAGCAAAAGACCTCTATAGATACCAATTAATCGGTCTGTTAGATGGAACAATTTCCTTGAAGCAATTTGAAGCTTTGCTTGCTTATAAGAACGTATCTTTGGATAATCCGAAAGCCTTAGAGCGGGTAAAGCGTATACTGAATACTTTCTACAGAAAAGATACTCCGATCTTACGTCATCAGTGGACAGCCAGGCCGCTTTCTACCGGCTATAATTCTGCTTTCTTGGAGGATTTTGGTTTGATTTGGGAAGGTTTTGTTAAATTCATCCCGGGTGGGGCATATCCTACGGAATTATATCATTTAGTGGTTAATTGTTATCCTACGGAATGGGAAAACCTGCTTTTATTATTAGAAAGTAAGGGATTGATTACAGCAAGTGAAAAGAACATCTTGTTAAAGGCTAAATTCGAAAATCAGAAATCAGCGGAAGCAATAATGAAACATATCGCTAATGAAACAAAAAGAGAGAAGGTAATACAGGCGATCGTTTATTGGGGAAATATGCGTATCCCGGGGGTAATGAGGACGCTTGAAGGCTACATTACAATGTATGCTTCTTTTAGGAAGGCTGTTGAGGCAGATTTCCCCAATGAAGAATATCAGAAATTAAAGAGTAAATATGAAGATCCAAAAGCAAAAGACGCATTTGCCCGCAGGGTTTTAGAGGTATTAAAGAAAGCCGGTGAAGGGAAGGCTGTTGTAGATCAATTAGAACAAGTTATTGATAGAAGAGGATGGCTGCCGATTATAGCACTTAGTGAAAAGCAAAGAAAAATAATCTGGGATAGCAGTTTAGAGGAAGAAGAAAAAGAGTTTTTGAGGTTTGATTATTATTACGATAAGTTGGTAGGAGAGAAATTTGTTGTTTATACGGTATACGCTTTCCCTAAGGCTCCGCCTCTTGCTAAAGAATTCATTAATTCTCCTGAAAATAAGCATTATATTTCATATATTGGAACTGATGGTTTTGGAACTAATAAGCTGCAAGGAATTGCGAAAATGCCGGAGTTTGTGGTCAGCGCCAAAGCCTGCGTTATCGCTTTGATGGCGAAGTATCGCGCTGAACTTTCTATGAGAATAGATGCCGCCATGGATCCGCGCCCTGAAGAGACTTTGTGGTTGATCAATAATATGGATGAAATGTCCCGTCCTAATCGCATGGGTATGCAATTCCCCGTATATGTCGCGGATTCATATTTAAGCTCTTTCGCCGCGGTCAAGAATCTGATCGAATCATGCTGGACCATGATGACGCAGTTGTATATGGCTGAAACAGGCGAAGATGGACAGTATGGTAAGTATGGCCATAAGGAAGAATATGAACAGATATACGGCCTTTCTCCCATGTCCAGAAACGCCGAAGACTTATCCTTGACCTTATACGGTTTAGCTTTAGGGTTTAATATTGTCTATAACCATTCCATGTTTATTGGCTGGGCTAAGACCAATTCTCATAAAGTCGATTTGACCCCGGAAATAAAATACTGCGGTGACAGCTATGAAATGAAGGAGGATTCCTTAGGTGTCGTGTTTAATATGAGTCCTCATGCTCCAAAGAACGTTAAGTGGAACCATAATTTTAACGTTGATAGTTTCTGGAGTTTAAAAGTGTTAGTTATTTTTACCCTGGTTTCATTCGTATTATTCTGCATCGTCGGTTATTTCGACCCGGCGCATTCATTTCCGTTTGCCCTGGCCTTTGTCTTCCAGGGAGTCTGCCTTGCCCTGGCAATTATAAGAAATCTTATATTACTTTTGAATATGCAGTTTGGCGCTCCCTGGGGATTCTTTAGGTTCTTATATTATCAATTCATAGACCCGGGGCTTGGCTGGGGAGCGACTTCAACGCATCCTCATTATTTTAAGGCTATTGTCGATAGGCTGCTTAAGAGAAATGATTCTTTTGACCCCAGCGCCCGAGTAACCCCGGCAACCCGTCAGACCAAGAGAGATATCTATGAAACAAACAAATTCGGGGCTATGATTTCTGTGTCCCTCTTGCCGCTCATGCTGATTTTCGCGCCGTATCATCCGGCAGTCTGGTTTGTTTCCGCGGCCTTATATTTTATGCTCGTTTATTCATATATCCTTTCGCCTCACTTATTTAATAATCGCGAAAGTAAGTATGATTGGACTACCCGTTGGGGGGCTCCTTTAGCAGGTTTGATGACGAGCATGCTTGCTATCGGGCTGCATCTGTTATTGCCGGCATATTTTACCTCCAATATTCTGGTTGCCCTTATACCGGCCGCGCTGATCCAGGCAGGTTTAACAGCCTGGGGAATCATTAATAGCGTAACCGATACTCAATTATCTAAAGGAAAGAAAGTATTGGAGAATGTCACTTTATTTGCCATGATCATTTTAACCGGATTGGCAATCGCGGGTAATTTCTGGACAACCATAGCTATTTTTGCTCCGGCGGTTATCTGGATAGCTGTTGATTTCAATAAACGTATGACCTTTAAAGATGTTATCACAGGCGGTTTATACTCATTTGGGCATGGTGTGATTGATTTGGGGAAAGCTGTCTGGAAGCGTTATTGGATTGTCGGGCCGATAGCGGCAGGGTTAATGCTCGCAGGCTTTGCTTTAAGCAAGTCTTTCTTTATTGGCCTTGTTGGGGCAAATATTAGCCTTCCGTTATTTGTGGGAGGAATATTGTTATTACTCAAATATAATGCTGGGAAGAAGGATTCAAATAGAGCAAATAAAGAAGCGTTAAAGGCACTTGAAAGCTATTTGGCTAGGCCGGAATCCCAGACCTATAAGGTGGCTACTGAAGAACAGCTCGCGCGCGAAATTGGTTATGGGAAAGACGATTTAAGTTATAACCAGCGTCAAGCTATCAGGAATGCGCTTGTAATTTACTCCCATTATCCGCACCTTAGATTCTTAAGAGGGGCATATCATTATGATTTTGCTTCTTTAGTTGATCCGGATGCGCCGTTAGCAAAAGCATTAGGGTTAAATACTTCTGTTTTAGAGCATATTGCTAAAACACATCCTGAAGAATGGAGAATGTTTGTCGAGAAGTTTAGTGTTCAACGCGATGCTATTGCGAAGGATAAGGATGTTGAGCTTTCTAAGGAAGAAGTTGTTAGGTTAATCAAAAATCCGGCAGGAATAATGGAAGACCTTAAAAGGTTAACTCGAATTTTTGATGAAATACAAAAGGCTGTTAAAGATGGGATAATCAATAAGGCTGAAGGAGATCTGTTGTATAAAAACGATGAAGAAGGGTTGGTTCTTGAATCTCCCCAGAGGAGAAGAGAGCTTTATAATTCCATGTTGCAGGGAAATGCCATTGAGGTTGGACATGAAGCCTTCTTTGAGAAAATTATTGCGTCCGCAGAGCAGTTTGTGGTTATAGGAAATAGCAATTTATATCGAGGTAAAGATTTGCCTTCGGTTGTTAAGAGAATTACCAGAATATATAAGCATCCCGTGATCGGGATTCAGTATGGGAAAATACCTTTTGAGATTTCTGCCTGGGTCAATCAGTTTATTTGGAAGCAAGTACCGGAAGTGGATGAAGCAATGGTTATTCCTGAGTCAATCGTTACCTATGATCAGGAGATCGCGCAGTTGCCAAATGCAAATAAGACTATTGTAAGAAAAGAAGAAATTAAACTCTTCGAGACGCGTAAAGTAATTAATGACCAGTTAGACTATGAAATATGGAAGTTTGTCGGAAAAAACGGTAGTAGGAATTGGGTTTCTCTTCCTGAAAGGGGAACGGCTGCTTTAAAAGAAGGGAAAGAACTTTGGGTGCGTTTATTCGCTGAGTTGAAAGAAGCGATAATGAGTATATATGAGGGGAATGAAGAAAAGGCAATAGATTCTATTTCTAAGAAAATACTCGCGGCGTATCAAGATAGTGCGAGAAGATATTTGTTAAAATACTTCGAAAGTATTGCTTCCGCGGTTTTAAATGACTATAGAAACTTGCCTGTTTTACGTAAAGCCAGGATAGAAAAGAATCCGAATATATTTATTACTGATGAGCTTTGGAAGGCATTACCTCAAGAAGCAATAACCGCTCTCTTGGATGCCAATAACAATGATGTTAATAAAGCAAGAAAAGTATTATTTGAAAAAGTGGATGAATTCAATAAGAAGGCGCAAGAGGGGATAATAAGAAAGGGATTAGCACCAAAAGCTCATCAGTTGTTGGAGTATCCTGAGAATGTGATTAATCTGCGTAAGGCTAAGGTAGAGGGTAATATGTCTCTAGTGATCACAGATGCCCTTTGGGAGTCGTTACCTGAAGGATTAAGAGAAGCCGTTATCGATGTTAATGATGGGAATGTTCAAAAGGCTCAAAAAATGCTTTTAAATGAAATGGACAATTTTTATCGGGAGAGTAGAAAGAAAAAAGAGAGTAAACAAAAAGAAGATAGCGAACAAATGGATAAAGAAGTAAAAGAATTGATGAAAAACAAAACTCACTTGGCAAATTTACGCAAAGCCAGGGATGAGGATAATCCAGCTGTAGTGATCACAGATGATCTTTGGGAGTCATTGTCTGAGGGGGTAAGGGAAGCGCTTGTGGTTGCTCATTATGAGAATGTTGGGATGGCAAAAAAGGTAATATTTGGTGAGATGATTAAATTAAATAAGATAGGCCAGCAGAATATAGTTAAAGCCCAAATGGATAAAGAAGTTAAGGAATTGATGAAGGATAACAATCTTTTAGCAAATTTATGCAAAGCTAAGGATGAGAATAATCCATCTGCAGTGATTACCGATGCCCTTTGGGAGTCATTGTCTGCAGGATTAAGGGAGGCATTTTTAGGAACTCATAACTATAATAGAAGTGAAGCAGATTTGCGCTTGTTTTATATATTAAGCAATAAACTTCAAGTATTAGGAAATGCCAGTAGCGCAATAGCGGAAAAGACGAAAGAGCATAAAAATATGCTGTCTTCAGTTAAATCCAGCAGCCCGATTATTTTTGAATATTGGCAAAAAAGAAAATTACTTGCGGCTTTGAAGGCAAAGGGTATGCCTACTGATGTAATGAAAAAAGAAGCATTCCCCGCAGCTGTAAAGGCGATTAAAGCAAGCTTTGTAAAGAAAGATGCTAAAGAAGCGATTCGCATGACTAGTGATTTAGGTGTAAAACTTGTAATTAATGGAGTTTTGCCTTGTTCAACTATTCAATATGGAGTACCTTTGTTGGTGGAGTTTGTAAGAGGAAACCTTGATCAGTTTAAACGCAATATTGGTTTTCTACAATCAGCGGTGGAAGTATTATGGAGACAGGGATTTAATCCCTATAAAACTATTCAGTATGCTCAAAAATTTATAGAAATAGCAACTTATTATGTTGGAACTTTCCAAGAGTTATTGAATGAGGCAAATAATGTTTTAAAGAGTATAAAAGAAAGATTTAAAGGTAAGGAAACGAAACTTAGTATGTTTGATATTGGGTCGTCACATATCGAACAAGTATCAAAGTTACTCTCGGAAGGGCATGATTTTGACATTGAGGTTATTAAACAAGAAGGACATTATGATTATGTAATAAGCAGTAGTGGTCGTGGCGGTTGCAACCATGTAACCGAGCCTGGTGTTCCATGTTGTATATGTTATCGAGATGGATTTCCTGATGATAATGATCAGGTGTGGGTCCCCACCGAAGAAACAATAAAAATAATTCCTATATTCCGGAAGAAATCCAGCAGCCCGATTGAGGCTCGGCAGGTGAAGTGGTTGATCCAGCGCGTGGAAAACAGGTTTAATATTAAGATCACTCCTGTGATCAGGAAAGAGTTAGTTGAAGAGTTCGCGCAGAAGCCGTTGTCAGAATTGGTGGAGAACAGCTTCGCAACTCCTCAGGATCTGCTCAGCAAAGACGAAGCCATGAAAACCCGCGTCTATCAGGAAGCAGGGTTATTCTATAATGCCGTGCCGTTACTTTCAGAAGATGGTAAATATGTGCCGGTTGAGGCAGGCATTAACCATGAAGCCATTGAACAGATGAAGCAGGCAAGGATCAAGTTCAAAGGACGGCTTGAGGAATTGACTGCTCAAACCAATGCCTATTGGCAGGAAGAATTACCCGTGCATAATGGCGGAGTTGTCAGCTTCAACGAATCTTTTGCCCAAGGGAAACCGTTGGTTTCCGTCGATATAGTCTTTATGACCAGAAGGCTGGCTTCGATGTTCAAGAGGATCGAGGAATTAAAGCAGGTTTCTCCTCGTATCAGCCTGGAGCTGGTCATTACCGTTGCCGATCCTGAGAATCTTACCCCCTCGATGTGGAAAGAATTGAGGCTGCATATCGCGCTGGCGAATTTCCCGGTCAAGATCGTCTTATCCAATAAAAATACTATCGTTAATAACCGTAATCTGGCTTCGGCAGAATCTACCGGCGACTATCGGATCTTCCTTGATGACGATGTGCAGTTGGCCGGGCCGGTCATCGAAAGGCTCGTTACGGCATTACGCGACAATCCCGCGCTCGGTATTGTCAGCATTCCTTCCTATGATTATGAGTTCAATACCTTTAAACCCCGATGGCACCATGTGAAGCATTTTATCACCGCTGACCTGGCTATCACAAACTCTATCGCCGGGATGATCATGGCGACCAGGGAAGAGATCGTCAATGTCCTGCCGTTCGTTCCTTTCTGGCCGAATAACGCCGAAGATATCCAGTTCGTCCAGCAGATACATTCATTAGGCTTCTTAAGCGCTTATGCCATGCCGATGGATGCCTTCGCGATCCATGAGGACGTCGATTTCAGGGCCACCAAGAACGGCCGGACGTTTATCGACGCCCTGCTCAATGAAGCCTTGACCTATTATCTTGATGAGGAAAGCTATGATGAAGCACGGGAGAGTCTTGCGGTCCGGTGGCTCAAGAATCATTCTGGTATCGCGTCTTTGGAAGAAGCCCGTGATTTCTGGTCGGCATTTAAAGCGATGGTTGTAGATTTCTTCAATGGCGATCATGCCGCTTTCAATCGGTTATCTGTTATGGAAAATGAGTTGTTCCGGGCAAAGCCGGAGGCGGTCAGGGAAGCGATCGAATATCTTAAGTTTCATGGGTCAGAGATTACCGCTTACAAGGAAACCGCCAAAAAGCAAAGAAAATTAGCCGAGGTCAATCCTTTCATGGGCGGCATTCAATATAAAGAAGTCGGCTGTTTAGTCGCTGCCAGAAGCTCAAGCTCGCCGTTACGCTCTATCGGCCAGCTTTTCAATATGGAAAACCGTGAATTAGTTCAAGGTATGATCTTATCGAGTATGCCTCGGGCTCCTCCGGCAAAAAGTTCATCCGCAATTTCTTTAGAAACTATCGGTAGGTTAGATGCCCTTTGCGGCGGTAACTTGGTTAAGGCATTGGTTGCCATGGGTGTCTATACTGTTGCCGATGCCATCCAGGTCTTAGCCGCCCAGCAAAGATATATCGGCTTCTTAAATAAAGATTTCTTATCGGAAATCGAAGTCCACGCCGTAGGGGATTACGAAGTCGTAGTCCTCACCTACCGCGATCCAACGAAATATACCCAAGGGATAAAACTAAACGGCAGCGAAAAGCTTTCTTCGCTCTTGAGCCAATATGGCGTTGACGCTCTGCCGGTTTACGCTAATCAATTAAAACATAGATTGATCCATGCTCATACCTCTGGAGAGCGCTGCAATATCTGCCCGGCGTTCCTGCCTGCGGTGGAGCGCGGGTATGCCTGGAAGGATTACATTGTTTATATGAATCCCTTCCCGTGGGCAAAAGAAGATGGTTTTGTTCTTGCTGACAGGTCCCATGCGCCGCAGGTTTTAAACAGCGCTCGTATCAATGACGCACTTGATGCTTTAAGCGTTACCCCAAATGTCAGATTGATCCTTAACAGCGTTGCCGCTTCAAATAAGGCGCATTTCCATTTCCAGGGTTGCTTTAGGGAATTCCCGATCGAAAGTAAAGAGAGGGCTCAATATAAGGAAGATACTTCTCTCTCTACGGTCATCGATTGGCCGATCGATATTATTGTTGCCGAAGGTTTCAGCAAGGCGGTCACCGCTTCGCGTGTTGAACGGGCGCTGCGCTATTACAGCCGTTATACCGATATAGATATACTTTTCACTAAGCCCTCCGAGAAATTCTCCGTTTACCTGTTCCCGAGGACCGGGCTGTATTCTCCGCTCTTCCCCGGAGAAAACTTCGGCGTGCCCCAGATGGCAGGGTATATTATTTTGACCAGCGACAGGCATTTCTCTCAAGTCGATCCCGCCCGGGTTTCTTTGCAGGATAGCGTTAAGGTTATCGAACAGTCCCTTATCGATTGCGGGGTCAAGAATAGTTCTTCTGCGCTTAAGGCCAAATATCTGCCTGAGGCAGTTAAGGTCACGTATGTCCAGATGGGCCATGATTGGAAAACGACGCTCACCTATCCGGAACAATCATTTATTATCCGCTCCGGTAAAAGCCATTATGCCTTTATTAAGGCTCTCGATAAAGAAAATCCCAGCATCATCGCTCTTAACGTGAATGCCGAAGAATCGATCATCATGTCTTTAGAGGGCAGGTTAGCAAGCGGTGAAAAAGCCGGCCTCCTTTTCAGGGCGTATCCGGATCGTATCGCCGGGATGACCGCGTATGATAATTTAAACGCGCTTTTGGACCGGGCATTTGAAGAGATGCGCGCCTTAGGCTTCCATATATTGAGCTTCTCCTATAACGCTAAACATTTATTCATAAATTCTACGGCGCATAAGTTCGATACCAACGGCCTGAATTATGAACAGGTCAGGGCCTGGATTTGGCGTGACGTCAGGGTCATGACCGGCCCGGGCTGCGCGGTTGACCAGTGGGACCTGCGTTACAATATTAAGAATGGCACATTGGATAGGATAAATTTAAGGCCGATCGAGACCTTTGAAGAGTATCAGGATGGAAAGTCATTTGTTGATACCGCGATGAGCGCGCAAGGGCAGGCGTCTTTTGTAAGCGCTTCACAAGGATCTTCTCCTCTTGTCGCGGCGTTACAGGACCACGCGCGCCAGGTAAAAGAGATAGGTAAGAAGATCATCGTTTTTGTCGCTATGGAAGGCTGGTCAAAGAAGGGCGGCCAGGGTGATTATATCCGCGAGTTGAGCGAAGCTATCGCGCAACAGGAGCATATGGTGGTCGTGGTCAGCCCCTATTTCGCCAATCCTCATTCGGATATATCGAAAGAAGAAGGCCAATATATGTTTGACCTGGAAGTGCCGGTCGGCCACGGCAGGATCGTTATTAAGGTATATTACAATAAAGTCGGAGAGGTCCATTATATCCGCTATACCGATGCCGACGGCATGCTGCATCCGATCGTCTATCCCGATGACCCCATCGAAAACTTGAATTATTCGGATACCATATTCGGTTATATTGAGGCAGTGCTCTTATCTCAGGCAGGGATGTTGATCGCCCGTAAGCTGGGCATCAATGCCGATGTCTACCATTTCAATGATTGGCAGGCGGCGTTAGGGCCGGTTTATATCAAGACCTGTTATCGGCGTATCCCTCATTTGAACGAAGTGTTGATCGATACCGGTAGTATCATTATCGCGCATAACCTTGCCTATCAGGGAAGGTTCCCCGGCACCATGTCGCTGCCGGCATCTGAGCCCCGCGTCAAAGCTTTCATCGATTATTTACTGCGCAATTGGGTCCTGGCATGGGAGCAGGTGAGCTTTAACGGCGACCGGATAGATGTCGCTGATGTCTTCAGCCTCACCAGGCTTCCCTCCTGCCTGCGGGATGCCTCTGAACTCGGGTTGGAATATTGGTCGAATCTTGTTCCCGGACAGCACAATTTATTGAAAGGCGGGTTAGAGTTTTCCGATATGATCATCGCGGTCAGCCGGGGAAACCGTTCTGAGATCCAGACAGATCATTTAGGCTTCGGGTTAGGCGGGGTTATTTCCCGCAAAGCGGAGTTTTTCTCGGTGCATGATATTTACAACGGCGTTGAAGTCAAAGCCTTCCATCCGGCTAACATGAAAGAATTAAGCGAGATGGTCGATGCCCGTAAGAATATCGCCTTTACTCCTTTTGAAGCGCAGGAAGAAGGCCTCTTGGCAAAGAAATTACGCAATAAGACCGCTGCTCAGGTAAAGGTCAATAAGGTCATCTCGGGGATGGAAGAAGTCTACGCCGCTTTAGCGCGTAAAGACAGGCTCGCCGCTTTAGCCGCTATTGAGACCCTGGAATCTTTAAATATCAATACCAAATCCTATAAACAGGTCTTGCAGGCAATAGAAGAAGACAAAGACACTACGAAATTAATGGCAGCGCTTGGCCGCGGGTATGGATTTGTGGCAGAGAATACTTTGGATAATGTTTTGGTTTCCGCGGTCAGCAGGCTGGTGCGTCAGAAAGGCTACGGGATATTGTTTGAAACTTTGCCTGCTGATGAAGCGCTGGGTGTGAAGCAGGGTGACCGGCTGGCTGATGTTTTGCTGCGTTTAGAAGGTAAAAATGGCGAGAAGATACAGTTGGTGGTCATGGGCACTCCCGGCGATGAAATGGGGATCGAGGTTATTAAGCAGATCAGGGACCTGGCGCAAGACCAGCGGTATCTCGGCCAGGTGGCGCTTGTCGAACTTTTTGATGCTAAGTTAGCTAATCAGATCAGGGTGGGTAGCGATCTCTTCTTTATGCCTTCAGAATACGAGCCGGGCGGTATATCGAATATCCAGGCCGCATTGTTAGGCGCATTGTGCATCGTCACGCGCACCGGCGGGCTCAATGATTTCATCAAAGCCCTCGGCACGCATCCTCAATTCAGCGCTCAAGCCTTCCGCTACGATGTCCCGGAATCAATGACCATTACTGCCGCAGAGTTGTATGAGGCATTTAGATTCGCCTTCGATATGTATTTGAATAATAAGCCGGAGTGGGAAACCTGGCTGCGCCGCGCGATGACCATTGACTGCGACTGGTCGACCCGCGTGCCCGCGTATATCCGTATTTATGAGGAAACACAGCGCAGGATCGGCGCTTCCGCCAGCAGCGCGATAGAGAACGGCAATGGAGAAGAAAAGCTTGATATACAGAAGATCTTGCCTGAACTTTCCAGAGGGGCTTTGCATGATATAAAGAATAAGGTGACTTTTTCCGGAGGATTTATTCATCCGAACAATTCTTCCGTTAATAAGTGGTTCCCGCATGAGGAACACCTTGCGGAGATCACAAGGGTGTTTTGGGGTTTTATGGCTCGGGCGGAAAAATTGGTTGAGCGTATCGATTGGTTCCATGATCTGCTGCATAAACGGGATGAGTTAGCAAAAGAGAGCGGTAAGGATGATGATTTTGACCTGGCATCGCTCTCTGAGATCGGGGAGAATTTAAAAAGTGTTAAAGAGAAGATCGACGAAATGAAGATGGAAAAGAGTAAGCTGCGCGGTGTTTTACAGATCATTAAGAGCGACGGTTTAAAGAACCGGATTAATACAGCGCTCAAGTTAAATGATGAGGCAGAACGGCTTATCAGGAACGTGATGGGGTTGCGCGTGGGAACGACCATGGAGGCCGATAGTATCCCTGCAGTATTAAAAACTATCGAAGAGCGTTTTTATACGCACCTGAATACTGAAAAAATAGAAATGAAGATGCGTGTTGAAATCGATGCTAATGTGCCGGTTGGCCTTATCTTAATGTATCTTGATGTTTTGGATATTACGTTCTGGAACCTGCTGCTTAATTCCATTAAATTCAGAGGGGATTCTGACCCATGGGTAAGTATCCATGTTTATATGGATTGGCAGAAGGGAGAGGTGGTGTGTTTTGTGCAGGATAACGGTATCGGTATACCTCTTGAGCTTAAAGATATGTATCGTGTCTTTAAGGAAGGCGACCGTATTGACCGGGCATCGATAAAGGAGATCAAAGGAACAGGATTCGGGTTATCATCGGTGAAGGCGCGCCTTGAGAATATCGGCGGTTGGATCGATGTTTACAGCGCAGGGGAAAATCAGGGAGTTACTTTTGCTTTTGGTATGCCGGTGAATGCTCAAGCGGATGTTACTGCTCCGCGGCCTATCCTTTTAGAAATTAGCGGTAAAGAAGAGGCCTATCGCAGAAAATTGTTACGTGCTTTAGCCTCAAGGGACATCTTAAACGTGCGCTACCGCCGTAAAGAGTTCTTACTGAATTGCTGGGGGTATCGTTTCTGGGCGTTTGAGAACCCGGTGAGGATCGATTTTACCGATGAGGAAGAAGTCTTAGCTGATTTAGAGAAATTTTTATCTGAAGAGATCAATTGCCATGTCGATCCTATCATTTTCCGTGGGAAAAATATCCATGAAGTGCGTCCTGACGGCAGCACTTTGAAAGAGGAAATAGAAGATACCGTTAAGAAGAACCAAGGCAGTTTTTATACTTTGCTTAAATGGTTCCCGTCAATCCGCCGCCGTTTACTTGATTTCTATTTTGATATGGCGCAGGAGTTTTATGACGCCAATCAGAATAACGGGCTGGGGCTGATCACCGACCATATTATGCCGGAAGAGGCAGTTGCTGCAGCGCAGGCCCGCGGCATGCAGGTGATACAGATCCATCTTATGGTTTCCCGCGGGGAACAATCGCGCCGGGGAAGAGAAAAAGAAGGATATTTTATAAAATTGGATTATTTAAAAGGCCGTATTCCCGCCCGGCCCATCCGCAATGCCTTAGCTGTAGATACTTCGGATAAAGTCATTCACGATGTCGTAGAAGAATGTGATACCTATTTAAGGAGTATCCTTAAGAGCTCATCTCCTCTGCAGCGTTCAAATAAGGCTTCTGTTTTACCTGCGGTTGACAGGCTCGCCTTGATCGAAAAGCTCCATCGTTATAATGCCGAGTTGATCAAGAAAAACACGCCGTTCGTGGCTGAACGCAGTATTTCAAGCTATCAGATGGAAATGGGCCCTTCAGTGGGAGTGATGAACGCCTTCAAGGCGGAATATATGGATGTATTACGTGCCGGCGGGTCGAACGATGAGATAGAAATTGAACGTATTGCGGAAGAAGCGACCAACCAGGCTGCTCAGTTATTAATGGCAGGCGGGTTAGGCAATATTAAGCGCGACCTGGCGTGGGGTTGGCATGAACAGGCTGCCGATATCACGGTGATCACTCCGTTATACAGCCTTTGGATCAAAGGAATCGGCGCTATTGATCCGCGGATAATTACTGTTTTATTGAAAGTCATGGGCAAACCGGTATATGAATTTAACTTCGATATATTTGACCGTCATGATCCGGTCTTGATGATGATGGTATACGGACCTGAATTCAAGAACAGGTTGATCAAACGCGAACAGATCAAGACTATCAATGTGAAGGTCCAGGTTTATCAGGATCCCTACTCGCCGTTCGGGAATTTCTTCGCCTATTGCCCGGAAGTCTTTGACGGCCTCTATCCTGACGGCAAAGAGCATTTAGCACAGCAGCTGGAATTATACCGTAAGCTGCATTTGACTTTGCTGAAGACTTTGATGGGCGAAGGCAAGATCAAGCGGAAGTTATTGTTGACCTTGAGCGAAGTATATACGGTATTGTTAATACCCTCGATAGTTAACGATGAATTAAAGCATGATCCCGCGTTTAAGGATGTTTACGCGCACCATTATAACCACACGGTTGTTCCCGCGGGAATGCCGAAGCTGCCGTATTGCCTCTTTGACCTGCTGCAGATCGACCCGATCTATAAGTCGTCTAAATATATCACGGTCAACGAAAACGGCGATAAGGAGATCGACCTGGCAGCTATTATTACCGAGAACGCGAACTTTATCTCCGGCTGTTCCATGGCGCACAATGAGGTATTGAAGGACGCGGTACTGCCGATGGTGGCATATAAAGTCTTAAGAGAGATAACTTCAGAGAACAGCGAAGGAGCGTATCCGTATATCTGGATGGGCGATCCGCTCTTGGAAGTGGTAATGAAATATATCAGGCTTACCGGTTACGAGCTTCCTACGAAAGAAGCTTTAGAGGCGTTGTTTGAACGTCTGGAAAATTCCCCTGCCTTTTACAAACGTTTTATTAAAGAAGCGCGCCTGGCAAAGACAGAACAGCAGAAAGAAGCGATCAGTTGGTTAAAGAGCTTAGGTGTTGATGTTCCTGAAGGCAGGTTTGTTATTTCTAATGTCAGAAGGATCGTTTTATATAAATGTATACATATCCTGGTCAATCTGCTTTGGGATGAGGCTCATCGTAAGAGGTTCTTAAAGACTAACCTCTTCTTTCTGCTTGGAGGCAGGCCATTCGGCGATTACAGCCAGGAGCAATTAGGCAGGTTACGCGCCTTATTAGAGAAATTCCCGGAATTACGTTCGCATTTAGCGCTCCTGCCCGATTATAGTATCCATAATGCTCCGAATATTTTCCATTTAGACGACGGCATCCTCATGCTTTCTAAAGAAGACCAGGAAGCAGGCCCGACTTCAGCGGTCGGCAAGGGCCCGATGAACGGCGCTTTTATTGTCGGCGTTATGGACGGCGTTGTCCCTGAGATCCTGGTGCCTTTTGATAAAGACGAGGTAAACGGCAATGGCTTTGAAGTTGATTATGACGAGAACGGCTGGCCGGAGCAGGAAAGCTTAATGATCGCTTTGGAGCGGGCTGATGCGGCATGTAAAGACCAGGCCAAAAGAGACCGCTTATTCTTTAATGCTTTAAAAACCGGATTGTTGCAATCAAATATCGCCACGCGCCAGTCTCCGGGAATGTTGCGGCTCTGGGAAGTCGGTTTAGAGAATCAGCAGATATTGGACCTTTATATGAATTATTTCGTCGGGGTCTATGAATTCGACCTGACCGATGAGTCGGCTTATACACCGTATGTTTATAATTGGCTCGATGCCGTTGAGTCAAAACAGAATTCTTTGACTGAACGTAACAGCGCGTTCATGAGGCTATACGGTTTATATAAATATGCCAAGACCGCCGGCGCGCAAAGTTTAGATGTTAAGATCAGCGAAATACTCTTTGGGCATCAGGAGGTTTTAGGGTTATTACTGGTGCAGCAATCTATAGAGCAGGATTATATGACCCAGGATTGGACGCCGCATTTCATTATGCCGGAAATACGCAGGAGGCAGGCTAAGATCTTAGTCGATGATACCGGTATGCAGATACCTTTCTATAAAGACCAGGAATATTTCGATTATTTTGTTGAGCAGGCGCTCGGGTCTCAGGATGATACGCTGTCTCCTCAGGAAAGCCAGGACGCTTTGTTAAGGGCATACGGGTTATACCGGTATATGGTGGATAAGATCGGCGCTCCCTTATCAAGGAATATTAATGGTTTCTTGGCGGAGAATCCGGCGGTTAAGGAATTGCTGGAAGCTTTGCGCGCGACTGAAGATGCTCTTCCCGAAGGCCAGATGAATAAACTTGTGAAGGTATCGGTAGTCCATTCTTATGATAAGGTGGAAGTAGATGTGCTTCCTATTACGCCCATTAATTATGGCAAGACTGAAAATCATCCCCAGGGATATCCTCAGATCATTGCCAGGGCAAAGAAAACGGTAAAAGAAGAGCAGGAGAAAGAGGCAAGAGGCAGGATCAGTGTTGTCGGATTTGATAAGCCGTTAGCGATCTCAGAAGGTGTAGCCATTGATACTGCAGTTAATGAATTGCTGAAAGCGATCCTGCCGAAGAAATTTACCGGTAAGAGAATATTGGATGCTAATTGCGGGGCAGGCGTATTGGCTGTTAAGGCAGCGCAGTTGGGAGCCCGTAAGGTGATAGCGCTTGACCTTAATCCTGATGCCGTAAAAGATACAAAAGAAAACGCCCGGACATTCGGAGTTGAGAGGAAGATAAAAGTCCTGCGCAGGGATCTCAATAAAGATTATTTCGGCAGTCTGGGTCAATTCGACCTTATATTGGCGGCAGTTCCTGATGCGTCTTTGGATGCTTCTTTGAATAAGATCTGTGCGCAAAACCTGGCAAAAGACGGGAAAGTGCTTTTGTTCGCGAAATGGAATTCTAACGTATTAGAAAAGATCCATAACGCGGGATTGAGCTTTTCCATTGTCAACTCTCTTGGGCCGGATGCGGTTTTCGAGTTGCAGAAGAAGGCATCTTCAGCATTAGGCGCCTTGATAGCGACGCGAAGTGAGACGCGCTCGAGCAGCCCTGTGGAAGGGAACGGTGAAGAGAGCGCGTATTACGGGATAGATAAGCAGAAGGAGCTGGTAGCGAGGGCGTTAGACAGGGAGATCGCGTTGAAGGAGCGGTATTATGATGTGGTATTTTTGGTAGTAGATGAATATTCGTATCCGGAGACGCAGGAGATGGTGCGGCAGATGAGAGGGAAAGTTATCCCTGAAGACGCGGAGATCAAGATCGTGGTACAGCCGACGGATGGGAAGTACAAGATCGGGGGTAACTGGTCAGCGATCGTGAATATCGTGTTGCATGACCTGTATGAGAGCCATCCGTACGCGGCGGACTATTGGCAGAACATCGAGAGCGGAGAGTGGAGTAATATGGCGGCGATCTTAAGCGCGGGGACAGGCAAGCGTAACTATCCGTTGACGCCGGCGGGGTATTCGGATAAGGGGAAACAACCTGCGCCGAACGGGAGGCCGTATTTAGAGCAGCAGTTCAAGCAGATCATGCAGTACTTTGAGGCGGGGAGGAATGGTTTATTGATCTCATCGAATGACGGTATCAAGGCAGTGTCGAGGGAAGTGGCGTTAGGTGATGGACAGGGGATCCAGTTCATCGGATCGGCATTGGATATCCATAACGATGAGTTGAACAAATATGGGACAGCCAAGGTTAACGAGAATGACTTGACCTATGGGAAGAGCTTAATAGGGTTTGTGGAGAAAGC
>CAZPNW010000214.1:0-5237 GCA_964588175.1 uncultured Planctomycetales bacterium | reverse complement strand
CCCCGTGCCGCAGCCGATGGCGTAACCGCCGATGATCATCCCCTCGATAATGGTATGCGGGTCCCCTTCGATCATACTGCGGTCCATGAACGCTCCCGGGTCCCCCTCATCAGCGTTGCAGATGATATATTTCTCATCGCTTTTTTCCCGCGCCGTCAGGTCCCATTTAAGCCCTGTCGGAAAGCCGGCACCGCCCCTGCCCCGCAGCCCTGATTTCTTGAGTTCCTCGATGACCCCGGCAGGCAAAATATCGGTCAATACTTTCGCCAGGGCTTCATAGCCTCTGACAGAAAGATAATCATCAATGCTTTCAGGGTCGATAATACCGCAGTTACGTAAAGCGATCCTCATCTGCTTACCGAAGAAATTAACATCTCCAAATACCCGGAAGAACCGGTTATAGAGATGGTCACCGTCGATAACCAAGGAAGCAAGCGGTTTATTCTTCATTAAATGCCCTTCAATGATATTCGGGATATCCTCAACCCTCAGGTTACCGTATATGGTATACCCCGGATTAATGATCATGACCGGCCCCTGCGCGCACATCCCCAGGCAACCGGAAAGATTGATACCGACCTTATCTGTTATACCGTGTTTGCCTAATTCCCGCTCAATGGCCTCCTGCAGCTCCTTTGATCTCTTGTGCATGCAGCTGGGCCCGTCGCATAAAGTAATCGTGTAACGTTTCATCGTCTTATACCTTTCATTACTTTTGACCCTCCTTCGCAAATCGATAAGTAAAATTGCGGTGTTGCTTCGGAGGGCTTCGCTTTTTACTTTTAGCTTCTGGCTTTTAACTTTTAGCTTTTGGCTTTTAACTTTTTACTTAATGAGCCACTCTTTAATGACTTCCCCTTTTTTAAGATGCCGTTCGATGATAGCGAAGGCTTTTTCCTGTGTTACTTTGCCGTATTTAACCGGGATCTTGCCTTCTTCGATCACCTCGACCGTCGGTTCCAAATTACACCTGCCGGCGCACCCTTTTTGTGTCAAATAAACATCCGTAAGGCCGTTTTTTATCGCGGCGCTAAAAACATCCATAACTTCCTTCGAGCCGGCCGCTATTTCACAGGTCGCCATGCCGACATAAACCCGTTTCGTGGACAAATACCCTTTCCCAACGATCCTGTTGATCGCTTCCGCGCGTTTCTTTTTAATTATCTCCAGTGGTGTAGCAGACATATCTTGCCTCCTTGCGCCGGAAAGGCGCATACCCACGCAATACCCAGCCACTCCAATGAGGCTGGGATGCAATGAGCGTGGGGTCTAACAGCTGTTTTCAGTTTAGATTTTCGTTAGTTCAAATATAAAAGCGTTACCCTCTGAACGCGGCTCAACCCAGATCCTGCCGCCGTGTTTTTCAATGATTTCCTTGGTAATAAAAAGCCCCAGGCCCGTACCGCGTTCTTTTTTGTTTTCAGCGTAATTCAGCCGCGAGAATTTCTGGAACAGCTTATCGATATCTTTCGCCTGAATAGGCCGGGAATCGTTATACACTTCTATTTTTACGCTTTCAGGGAATTCAAGGGCGCTCACAATGATCTGCCCGCCGGGTTTTCCGTATTTAACGGCGTTGGCGACAAGATTATTAGAGACGATCTGCAACAGATCACTATCCCCTTTTATTTTTAAGCCTGCCGGGATGGAATTGATGATCCGGATATTTTTCTCCATCGCCTCGCGCAGGAATGCTTCTAAGGAAACATTAAAAAGGTCGTCTTTTACCGACAGCTCTAAACTGTTCACATTCAATTCATGCTTCTCGATCCTGCTTAAGTTCAAGAAATTCTTTATCGTAGAAGCGAAATAATCGAGATTGCGCGTTACCGAATCAAGGGCCTTTCGTTGTTTAAAATTGATCATCCCCAGGAACCCGTCTCTGACGGTATAAGCGTTGAGGATGGTAGAAGACAATATATTCTTTAACTCATGAGCGACAAAACCGATCAGATCAAGATAACTTTTATTGAGCTCTTCCAGTTTATCATTGGATACCTTCAGGCTCATATCGCGTTCATGAAGCTTAGCAGCCATCTCATTAAATGACTGCGCCAGTTCATCCAGTTCTTTCACCGAAGCCTTGTTCTCCACCCGGAATTCAAGCTGGCCTCCGGATATACGGGAGGTAGCTTCCAGCATCTGCGTCAAAGGCGAGGTAATGGTTGCCGCAAGGATATATCCCAGGACCGCCGCGAGGATCGAAGAGAATAAGACGATCGCTACCAGCACAAAAAGCACATTCCTGGTAATATCGCTGAAAGGTTTTTCCAGAATACCCACATAGAGGATACCGATGATCGCCCCGTGAACATCGCGGATCGGTTCATACGCGGTCAGATACCAGTCAGTCACCACAAAAGCCCGGTCAACCCAGGTCTTTGCCTGTTTAACCACCGTATCATAGACTCTTTCGGAGACGCGCGTACCAATGGCCCTGTTACCTAGCGCATCCAAAACATTCGTCGTAATACGGACATCATCAAGAAAAATAGTCACGGTCCCCAGCGGTTTGGCATCATAGAGCTTGTTTTCAAAGACCAGGTCGCGGATTCTATCTACCAACGCGTAATCGCGGTTAATGATCTTACCTCCGTAAATAACGCTTGTAACCTGCCCCCGCTCATTGACCACCGGCATCGCGTACTCCAGGGCCATGGCTTTATCGAGGATCTTCTTGGTCGTAGATTTTGCTTTTTGCGTAAAGCGTATTTCTATTTCTGAACGCTCGTAGAACCGCGGACCTATTTCCAAAAGCTCATCTTTATCGATAATACGGCTTGCCCCCAGGCTCCTGCCGGAAAAAGCAAGCCGCGCGATCTCACTCTTCAGGCGCGCCTTATCTTCACGTGTCGCCACACGTAAATAATCCAAACCCAATCTTTCTTTCAATTCAACGACACGGTCAGCCGCAGGCAGCATGCTGAACATCTTTTGCATCATATCGATCTCATTATCAAAGACTGCCCGCGCCGCTTTGAGATCATTCTTGACCTGAGTCTGAGCGCGGTCGATAATATCCACCTTGATCACATAGGTGCGCAGGACCGCGATAGACAATGCCATCACCCCGATGACCAGGAAGAATGAGAACAATATTTTTTTCTGTAAGGTCTCGGTCTTCATTTTCGCGCCACCTCTAAAGCCGCAGGGAACGGCGACAACACCCGTTCTAACACTCCCTGCAAGAATGCGACACAAATCCCGTAATTGGTTATCGGGACATTTTCCGCTTTTGCTTGATGGATACGGAAAAGCATCTCCCGGCGGGTAAGCATACAGCCGCCGCAATGCACGATCAATTTATAACTTTTCAGGTTTTCCGGGTAATCCCTGCCGGAACAAACATCGATATGCACCGAAAACCCCAGGTATTTCTCCAGCCACCGGGGTATCTTGACCCTGCCGATATCATCTTCGATCGCATGATGGCTGCAGGATTCGGCGATCAGGATCTTATCACCCGGCTGAAGCGTGTCGATGGCCGATACCGCTCTTACCATTTCCAATAGATCTCCTTTATTGCGCGCGAAGAGGATCGAAAACGTCGTACATTTGATATCCGCGGGAGTATCAGCGACCATTTTCTCCAAAACCTGGGAATCACACATCACGATATCAGGCGGATGCTTCAAATTAAGCAAAATATGCTTATATTCCTTTTCCTTAACGATCAATGCCGCCGCATCGCCATCTAAGGCATCCCGTATCGCTTGGGCCTGAGGTAAAATAAGCCTCCCCTTGGGGGCTTCCTTATCGATCGGTATGATCATCACCGCCAGGCCGTATGAAGGCAAAAGGTCTTTTAATAACGGCGGCGGATTCAGAAAATCAGCGGGACAGGCTTCGATCAAGTTTTTCTTCAAAGCTAATACATAGGTGTCCCGATGAGCGGAATCGACACTGGAGCAAAGAAAGAATGCCCCGGTCTTCTTGCGCAACGCTTCTATAAACTCCGGGGAAGGCGGCATTATATCGGCCTTATTCACCACGACAATGACCGGGATCATCCGCTTGCCTGCCTCATCCCATATCTTATCTTCAAATTCTCCCCACACGCAGGACTCCGCTATCAAAACAATAACATCAGCCCGATCAAAGATCTTGCGGGACTTCTTGACGCGCAAATGCCCCAACTCAGAGATATCATCGATCCCGGCAGTATCCAAGAATACAACCGGCCCTATCGGCAGCAATTCCATGACCTTTTCCACGACGTCAGTCGTTGTGCCGGGGACAGCGGAGGTGATCGCGACGTCCTGCCCGGCGATAAGGTTCAAAAAACTTGATTTCCCGACATTCGTCCGACCGAACAAACCGATCTGTAAACGTAATGATTTAGGCGTCGTTTTCATAGCGCTTCCTCAAGCTTGGATTTCTCCTGGGTGTTAACGAAATAAATGACATTTTCCAATTCCAGCTCCAGGTTTACGTTATTGATCACGCAATCCTCCGGGCCGCGTAAGCGTATGGGGGCGAAATTAAGGATCCCCTTGATACCGGCTGAAACCATGCTGTCAAGAGTCTGCTGCGCGGCGATGTCGGGAACAGCGATGATCCCGATCTTGATCTTATTCTTTTTAATGAACTCCGGCAGCTGCTCCAAAGGCAGCACCGGGATATCTGTGGCACGGGTAAATTTTAAAGGGTCTATATCGAATACTGCCATGGGCCTTATTCCCTCTTTTTCAAACCCTTTATATTTCATGAGCGCAGTTCCGATATTGCCTGCCCCGGCAATAACAACTCCTTGGACCTCATTCTTGCCTAAGATATTGTTGAGTTTTTCTATAAGCTCATCAACCTGATAACCGCCCCGCTTATTCCCCGAAATACCGAATATCGAGAAATCTTTCCTGACCTGCGAAGGCATTACACCGATGGCATCAGCTAAATTGTCTGAAAAAACCTTTATAAATCCCAGGGTCCTGAGACGATATAATGCATTTTTATACCGCGATAGCCGGATAATACAGTTCTTATTAGTGATCATATTGCTCCTTATTTCACAATAACTATTTTAAGTATAACATAACTCTTGGCTTTGTCAAATTTTTTGTGATTTATTTCACTAAAACAGACAAAGACGTAAAATATTATATACCAGATATTTATATAATAAGTAACTTGCCGAGCCGGCTTAAACTAATATTCTATTAAAAAATTGTGCCATTGGGACAGGAAAAACTTGTTTTATGCGGATAACTACAGCCGAATTAAAGAGTCATAGAAAAACT
>CAZPNW010000213.1:0-19850 GCA_964588175.1 uncultured Planctomycetales bacterium | reverse complement strand
CAACATATGTATGAAATCGCTTCCGTACGCATACCGCGTGCCCTTGACACTTTGAGAACGACTTTCGGTGAAATTCTTCAGTAACGCGTGAATTTCCCGTTCTTCGGTAGAATAATCCACCTCCAGACATTCCAATTTACGTTCCGGGAAAACCGGTTGACCGTTCGCGTCCACGATATCGCTCTTCAAACGTCGCACCATGACACGCTGTAGCTGTTTCTCGTTCGGCATGACCGTTCTGGCGAAACGCTGGTCGTCAAGAAGCTCAAGTAGCGACGTGAAAGATTCCGTATAGCCATTGTGAGGGGTAGCGGTCAAAAAAAGGCGATGTTCGAAGTGTGGAGCCGAAGCACGAACCAATCGGGTACGTTGACTTTCTATCGCATAAAGTGAAGCCGCGGCAGGAGCGACATTATGGGCTTCGTCTATGACTAGTATGTCGAATTTACGCGGATAAGTAAGGTGTGACGGTAAGATGTCTTTAAGAACCCGTAAACCTTCTCCGCTTTTGATCCAATCCATCGACGTAATCAGTCGCGGGAAAGAAGTCCAGGGATTGGCATGTATCCCCTGAGAACGTCTCAATTGTTGTATATATTCGGTATCGACGATACGGAATTCCAGTCCGAATTTATCCCACATCTCCGTTCGCCATTTGATCTGCAAAGAAGACGGACAAATGACTAAAACGGTACGAGCCCTATGACGCACGATAAGCTCTTGGATTACGAGACCCGCTTCTATAGTTTTACCCAATCCGACATCGTCAGCGATCAAAAGATTGACACGTACCATGTCGATCGCTCGCACGAGCGGATCCAATTGATAATCTTCGATGCTGATACCGCTACGGAAAGGTGCTTGGAGGAAGGAACGGTCGGCGTTCGTCACCGCCCCCCAGCGAACGGCATCCAAGAAAGCTTCCAATCGCTCCGTCGAATCCCATCCCGTCATTTTCGGAAACCCGGACTTCTCGAGTATGCGAGCGCCAGGTTCGAGCTGCCAAATGACTTGTAGTTCCTCTCCCAATGCATCTTCGTCCAGCGAAGAAAGACTGACAAGATGGTGGCCTGCCTCGGTCGTTGAAGCGGATCCTTGAACCTCAATCACCGTCCATTGTCGTCTACGAACTTCGACCAATTGCCCCGGTTCGGGCAAAGAAAAAACGGCAAAACTCGGAATTTCACTTGATTGCACTTGGGACATTTCTCTTTCTACGCTTAGAAGATGGTTTACTCGCACTAAGTTCTCTTACATGCTTGATTATGCTTTTACCTATCACTTCCCCCAATTTGACTGGCACGGCGTTTCCTATCAAGCGCCCCACCAATCTCGTATGCACAGGACTGTCTCTTTCAACGAATCTATAGTTTTTGGGAAAACTCTGTAAAACCGCTCCCTCTCTCAATGAGATCGCCCTATCTTGCTTAGGATGCCCAAAACGACCATTGCCGAATCCGAAGAATTGCGTAGTTATAGTCGGTGATGGCTTATCCCACGTCATGCGTCCATAAACACTAGGATAAGTTTTCCCTGTTTCTTTCTTATGGCAATCAGCTACCAGCTTACTATTCCAATCACGCCAAGTACCTCCGGGCGTTGAAGACTTAATTCGTCTCAAATTGAGCGTCGAAAGCGAAGCGCATCTATGCAATGGATCTTTCTTGTCTATTTTTCCAGCATTCAAGGGAGGCAATTTAGCAATAGCGTCGCGTACGGTTTTCGTGCGAACGCGCAACTCGATAGCCGACAAAACATCAATCGGACCGAGCTTAGATGCCAATAGAACCAATCGAGGGCGATGTTGCGGAACTCCATATTGTGCACAATTTATAACTCGGTAATCTACATGATAACCGGCGGACTTCAACTTTTTAACAAACTTATTGAACACTTTCTGTTTTCTCAATCCAGGAACATTCTCCATAGTGACCAACTCTGGAGAAAGCTCTTTGATCAACCTGGAAAACTGCATGAGTAACCACCATCGTTCATCAGACGGTCGTGCTTTCCTATTGTACGAAGAGAAGGTCTGACAAGGAGCGCAACCAGCCAACAGACGTATTCCATTCTTAGGATAGACTGCTTCTATGTCATTGCCGCTAATTTCGTTAACAGACTTTAGCAAAAAACGAGCTTTGTTATTTGCGTTAAAAGGAAACTTACATGCAGGATCGATGTCAATGCCAAGTCTAACATCAATGCCGGCCTTCTGCAAACCGTGAGTCAAACCACCTACCCCGCAGAACAAATCAATCGCATAGACTTTCTGTCGTGCAAAGCGCTTTATCTTCACTGCGTCATTTCGCGTCATTAGCAACCCGTACTCCCATGTTGACTGATTTTTCAATATCCTCTCTTCGGAATCTCCACTGTCCACCAAATTTAAATGCCGGGACGCGCTTCTCCCGGCATAATCTTCTAACTGTATAAGGATGTAACCTTAAAACCTTGGCAACTTCTTCTGCTGTGTAATAATCTTTGCTATCTTCCATTCCATCTCCATTACATTTTGTTACATTATAGCACCAATTAAAGGCTTTGCGACCTAAAAAGATAGCAAATATTTCATCTTATATAACTTGATATCTGGCGAGACCTATGGCTATATATGACTAAGGATATATGCCAATGGAAACGACTATTGAAGCCAAGATTGCAGCCATAACCAAGCTGAATGCGACCGAGCTCCAAGAGACTTATAAGGAGCTTTTTAAGGAGGAACACGAATTTTCGCATAACAGGCGCAATCTGATCAGAAAGATTACCCACAGGGTTCAGGAACTCGAATACGGTGGCATATCGGAAAAGGCGCTGTGCAGGGTCAAAGAGCTCATTGAAAAATATGACCCTATTAACAATAAAACTCTTAGGCCTGATTTAGACGCCCCCAATCAGAACTACTCATACAGGCCATACAGAGACAAAAGGCTGCCTATACCGGGAAGTAGAATTATTAAGATGTATAAAGGCAGAAAACTGGAAATTAAGGTGCTCGAACGCGGCTTCGAGTTCGACGGTAAAATTTATAAATCCCTATCTGCTGTCGCACATGTCATTACCGGGACGAATTGGAATGCTTTTGATTTCTTCAAACTATAAGAGAACGTTATGGATGATAACTTAACACAGATTAAGAAACCTATCTCCTGCGCCATCTATACGCGTGTTTCTACGAATGATGGGATGGAGCAGGAGTTCACCTCGCTTGACTCCCAGCGCGAGTCTGCCGAAAGCTACATCGCCAGCCAAAAGTCCGAAGGTTTCTTTGCATTAGCTGAAAGATATGACGATGCCGGGTTCTCCGGCGCTTCCACTGAAAGACCGGCATTACAAAAGCTGATAACCGATATTAAAGTCGGAAAGATCGGCTGCGTTGTTGTATACAAAGTAGACCGTTTATCGCGCTCACTGCTTGATTTCAGTAAACTTCTCGAATTTTTCGACCAGAATAATGTGGCATTTATCTCTGTGACTCAGCATTTTAATACGAATACCTCTATGGGACGCCTTACGCTCAATATTTTGCTCTCTTTCGCACAATTCGAGCGCGAGATCATTTCGGAACGCACGCGCGACAAAATGGGAGCAGCACGCAAAAAAGGCCAATGGATGGGGGGTCGTCCTGCCTTGGGCTATAACCTGGATAAAGAAAAACACAGGATCGTGATTAATGAAACTGAAGCTCAAATTATCCGCGAGATGTTCGATCTATATATCCAAAAACGGTCCCTTCTCTCCGTTGCTATGACTCTTAATAAAAAGGGCTATCGTACTAAGCAATACCTCAGAAAAGGCAAGCTATCAGGCGGAATACCTTTTAAGACTGTGAGCATGCAATGGATGCTCCAGAATATGCTATATATCGGCAAGGTTAACTATAAGGGGAAACAAGTATATCAAGGCCAGCAAGAACCGATAATAAACGAGGATACTTTTAACAAGGTCCAGCAAATATTAAAAGAGAATAGGCGGGAGCGGACAGCTAAACCGCAGAAGAATATCGGCCTCTTAAGTCAGATAGTCCGCTGTAAACACTGCGATAGCGCTATGATTTACTCATATACGACAAAGAAACATAAATGGAAATACTATTACTATTATTGCTCGAATGCCCAGAAACGCGGGTATGAGAATTGCCCGACAAAGACTATCAATGCGCTTAGGCTCGAAAACCAGATACTTACAAGCTTACGACGGATCTCCGATAATAAAAATATCACGCCTGAGACGTGGGAAATCCTCCCTTTTACGCAACAACGAGAGACAATACTCTCCTTAGTCAAAATCATCCTCTTCGAAGCTGAAACCAAGACGGTTTTTATAACCTTGCATGGATCGCCCAAAGTTCACGCATCCAAAATAGACTTGGAAACAAGCCTAATAAATAGGCCGCCCAAAGATGTGGCGATCCGGAAAGAGCCAAAACTGCGGCAAGCATTAATATTGGCGTATCAGGTTCAAGAATTGCTTTCGGAAGGTAAAATAAAAGATCTCAAACAAGCAGCTAGTTGGCTCAATAGAACTCACATTAAAATGTGCCTTCTTATGAATATGTTGATGATCGCGCCCAGCATCCAAGAAGAAATCCTTTTTTCTGAGAACAACATCATTAATCTGATACCTGACTACAAAATGAACGAAATCACCAGAGAAATATCTTGGAATAAGCAGAAAAAGATGTGGCAGGAATTAATTGCAGAACTCTCCTAAATCCCCCCCTTACCTTCATTTCTATATAATGACTTTTTAACCTAGAAGAAATACGCAAAATACCGACGATATTCTCATTATATACGCGCCATTATATAAGATAGGTTTTGAGCTAATTTCGGCTATAGGGCCGATGAATGGGCAGTTTTATATAATGGAATCGGGGTGTTGAAGATCTTGAAATTTTCAGAAATTAGATAACGCCCTAACTCCTAGGGACCTCGCCAGATAAAAAAGGCTATGATCAGGGTTAATGATCATAGCCTTGAACCTCTCAACCTATCATTAAGAGGGGAATGATTGGGGTGGCTGACGGGATTCGAACCCGCGACCACCAGAGCCACAGTCTAGTGCTCTAACCAGCTGAGCTACAGCCACCATTAACCAATAAAAAAAGATACCATAAGATGGTATTTATTGCAAATGTATTTTAAGACCTGGTCTTTTCAATAATGAAAACTACAATTTAAGACCAGGTCTTATTGACTTGTTTATAACCCCAACATTACATTAATAACGTTTTGGCTGACGCCCTGCTGCTTCAAATTGTTCACATCATCGGTAGTAAGCATATACTTCGAATTCGACATCTTGATCTTATCGATGATTACCGCTTCATGGACGCCTTCTTTGCTCAATTCCACGATCTGTTGAATTGCGATCTGGTTAGGGTTATACGCCTGCTGTACTGCCGGAGCCTGAGTTGATTGAACTGTCCCGGGCTGCTTCTGCACATTGCTTCCCACCACTGCGCCCGATAAAACACCGGCTGCCGCCCCGATCGCTGCCCCTTCTCCGCCATGGCCACTCTGGTGTCCCACGATACCGCCGATAGTCGCTCCCACTAAACCGCCGATCACGCCTCCCTCAACCGCCCTGTTCGAAGAACTCTGGCACCCCATATTCAAAGAAACCATGAACAAACTTAAGACAAGATAAACTGCTTTCTTCATTTGTACTGCCTCCTCTTTTTTACCTATTGTTTAATATCCTGCTGAACAGTATCCTTCGCCGTAGTATCCGGCGGATTTGTTGTCGCGGATGTATCGACTTTCGGATCCCTGCGGAATGCCGCTTCAACCGCGTCTTTTAATTCTTTTCCAACGCCAAAAGTGCCGCTGATCACACCTCTGGTTAGATCTGTCGCCCCCTTTACCGTGCCTTCCAGGATCTTTCCGGGAAATGCCGCGACATCCTCAGCTTTGATGCCGCTTCCTTCACGGGCTTTAGAGATCTTATCTGCTACAGCCATTTTGATATCGCCAAAGCTGAACTGCGGATCATCCATCTTGGTCTTGATCGTAAAATCCAACACGACGTTGCCCTGCCCGATAGCCTTAAATAAACCGAGCACAAAGGAGGCGATCTTCTCGGTTTTCTCAACCTGTTCGTCAGGGCCGCGCTTCTTAAACTCTACCTCGGTCAATTCAAAATGGCAGACAGCGGTCAGATCATTATGAAGCGAGTTTATTGCGCTGGTAAAATTAAGCTTTGCCTTCTCAATATGGGATTTCTCCAGATTAAACCATCCGGAATAATACGGGGCAAAATGGATCCCGTCAATATCTTTGACCTTTAATGTCGCCTGCATGTCTTTCTTAAAAAAGTTTACCCACCCTTCCGCCTCTACCCTTCCTTCCTGCTTGGAATTACTCCAGGGAATACTGGCTTTCAGGTCAAAATTCGTGATCGCGGACTCCGGGAATAAACATACATTCGTAGCATCAAGATTGACCTCTCGGACCAGGATCTTAAGCGCTTCCTCGCCCACTGACCGGTCTGTTAAATTCAACTCGCCATTTTCTACAATTAAATGTTTGATAACAACCTTCACCCGGGGCATCTTGGACGCAGGGGTGATAGTCTTTTCCTGCTGAGTTAAAACTTTCGGTTTATCTTCCGGTTTGGCTTCTGCTTTCTGAGGCGAAACTTCTGCCGGCGGCTCAGCAGGAGGAGCCGGTAAAACGGTTTCAGCCGCAGTATCTTTAACCTGGGGCTGAGTTGCTGCCGCAGGCATCTTCACTATCGTGGTCTCCGGCCTAAAGATCTTTACTTCATGTAAAGTGACCTTTCCGTTCAAGCTGAATAATATACTCGGGGAAATATACAAAGAATCAGCTTTGATCAGATCTTTGATGACAATACCTTTTAGCTTCAGGTTATACGGAGGAATAAGCGCGACATGATCGATCTTTACCTGCTTGCCGGTAAGTTTTTCAACTTCTTTAATAATATAAATCCTGCCTTTAATATTGATAAAGGCATAAGCGGCCGCGTAGAGGATAACCAGAAAGATCAGGATTGACCAGAATATTTTAGCTGAAAGTCTCATATTTATAAGGATAACCCCGCGTTTAGCGCAATGATACGCAGGCTTCGTGTTAAGACCTGGTCTTATCTATAATTTAGAACAACCTGTCAAGACCAGGTCTTGCTAGTACCCCGAAACCTGCTTACTAAAAAGATTGCTTCGTCAGAACGAAAACCAAACACCGAGCACCGACAACCGAGTTAAATGCGCCTGGCAGGAGTGGTTCGACGCGGCCAGAGTTCCTTTTACCGAGGGCCTTGCTCACCACAAGTCGAACCATACGCTTTTATTCAGCGCAATCCTCCGTCTTTCGCTATTTCTATTTTTATGCGCCTGGCAGGAGTCGAACCTGCGACCCTTTGCTTAGAAGGCAAATGCTCTATCCAACTGAGCTACAGGCGCGTTATTTTACTTATCTCCGCCGTGTGGTGAGCCCTTCGACGCACTTCGTTTGCTCAGGGTGCTGAGCATTTGTCGAAGCACAAACCCCGAAGGGGCGCGTCGAACCACAGGCGCATTACTTAACTGTCTCCGCCGTGTGGTGAGCTTGTCGAACCACAGGCGCATCAATTTACTTACTGCTTAGCTTCAGCCTTACCGGAAACTAAAGGCGAAGCATCTGTTTTTTGCTGCTCCTCGATAACAGGTACTTTTGGCTTCTGGCCCTCAATGTCAAAAACCTTCGCCCAGAATTCCAACGCTTTAACCCTGTCTCCTTTAGCTTCTATTATTAATCCTAAATTCAATTGTGCCGGCTTATACGCAGAATCAGTTCTTAAGGACTCAATAAACATCCCTTCCGCTTTCGCCATATCCCCCTGGATCATATATATAGCGCCTAGATTATTTAAAGCATACGCGCGATAATTCTTATTCTGGGGATCCATGATCATGGTCTTCTGAAAACAGGTGCTTGCCCTGTCAAGATCGCCGTTTTTATAAGCCTTTACCCCTTCGTTGAAATATTGGGTCGCTTCCTGCGTAACCAGGCCGCTTTGAGCGAAAGAAAAAGCGTATGGGATAATGACAGTGAGCGCTAAAAAAAATACCAGCCTTTTAACCCGTATCATTAATACCTCCTACTATTTCTTCGAAGCACTACCATCATTTTACTTATTGATGGGCGAAGAAGAATCGGGGCGACAGGACTTGAACCTGTGACCTCCTGCTCCCAAAGCAGGCGCTCTAGCCAAACTGAGCCACGCCCCGTTACAAATTTATATGATATTTAGTAGCAGTAAATTTGTAACGGGGCAAGCCCCACGCTACAATCCTTACTACTTATTATCTTTTAAGAAAACAAATCCGCCTATCTACACATTATCGAAACACGCAGACGCGGTTGCCGCCTTTTTGCTGGCATTCAAACAACGCGCCGGTGGCATGACGGACGAGGTCATCTTTAGGCAAGCCTACCGAATGTTCCGCGACACCGATACTCACCGTGAGCCGGGACATGCCATACGAAGATCTACGCGCTTCATCTTCGGTAAAAACAGCCATGCTCATTTTTTCCCTGACCTTCTCCGCGACAAAGATCGCGTCTTTTATTTTTGTTTCCGGAAGGATGATCGAAAACCCGTCTAAACCGTAACGGCAGACAACATCGACCTTACGGCAGTTCTCCTGCAATAATTTCGCCACCTGCTTAAGAACGATATCTCCAGCGGCATAACCATGCGCCTGATTATAATCGGAGAATTTATCGATATCGACAATAACAATGCTTAAAGGCCGGCGGTAGCGCTCGCTGCGATTGGCTTCTTCCAAAAGCTGTTCCTGGAAATAACGGTGAGAGAATAATCCGGTCAAAGGATCAGTCACCGCAAGAAGCTTATTATGCTCCGACAATTTGGTTCTTTCCAAATATAACGCGAAATAACTGCTTACCAAACTCAATATTTTCAGGTCATCACTGCTGAATGAGGACTGGTTTTTCTTATCGGTAATACTTAACACGCCGTGTACCTTGTCGCCGCATTCTACCGGAAGGATCACAAACGATTTCGACTGATAACGCGCCAGCCTGCTGCGGGGCATATCAGGGAAATCTGCTTCAATATCATTGACTAAAAGGAGCCGGCCGTCTTTAGCTACCTGGCCGCAGAAGGAATCCCCAAGCTTTACCTTTGCCTGAGTTACCGCCGCATCAAGGCCTAACGACGCCTGGACGGATAATTCCTCCGTTGATTCATCGAGCTGCATAAAAGAAACCCTGCCTGCGTCGAACATATCCGCTAAAATACTCACCATTATCTGCGCGGATTTATTGATATCAAAACCAGCCCGCAAGGTATCGCTTAACTCAAGGAAAAGATCCAACAATTGCTTATCTCTTCCATAGGTATTCTTTTGTTGGCCTATATCATGCCCCTGATCCTGATCCATAGAGCCCTCCACTTTGCGAAAATTAGTATAGCATTATGGATATTTTTTGTCAAAACGTATCACGAAATGCCCGCCTGGCGGACAAGAAAACAAAGATCACTTAGTTATGGTTTAGGTTATGGTTAAGCAGTTAGTTTAGTAGTTGGGTTAAGTAGTTCGTACATAAGAAACCCTAACAACATAACCTAACTACAAAACTAATATCATAACCATTACCTTAACCCAGTTACTTTTTACGAACCTTCATATATTGAGCGAATAGCTTCTGGGCTTTGAGCAACGCGCGGTAACGATGGCTCATCGCGTGTTTTATCCGGGGCCCGAGCTGGGCAAAAGTCTTTTTATATTTCGGGATGACAAACAACGGGTCGTAGCCAAACCCGAAAGTCCCTTCCGGCTTAAAGCCGATGACGCCATTACATCTGCCCTCAACCACCCCGATCAAGCCGTTTTTGTCCGCCAATGCCACTGCTGCCGCGTAATATGCTTTTCTCCGGGCAACAGGGACCCCTGCCAACGACTTCAGTAATTTCTGGTTATTCTTTTCATCGCTCTTATCACTACCTGCGAACCGGGCGGAATAAACCCCCGGCTTACCGCAAAGCGCGGCGACACAGATCCCTGAATCTTCTCCCAAGGTCAACTCACCCGTAAAACGGGCGATGGTTAAGGCTTTCTTAGCCGCGTTTTCCTGGAATGTTTTGCCGTTCTCAATGATACTCGGAGCATCCGGGAAATCAGCCAATGATTTAAGGTTTACCCATAAACCTTTCAAAATGACCCGTATCTCTTCCAGCTTTTTTTTATTCTTTGTCGCGACTACTACGATCGTTCTCATGCCACTATATCTTTAAGAAGCTTTTTCTGCTCCCCTATCAACGTCTCGATACCGCCCTGAGCCAGGTCCATTAACCGGACCATCTCGTCCTTCTTGAAGGTCTTACGCTCCGCTGTCCCCTGGATCTCGATAAACTCCCCATTGCCGCGCATCACCACATTCATATCCACGTCGGCCTTGGAATCCTCTTCGTAATTCAGGTCCAGGAGGAATTCACCGTTTGACATCCCCACACTTATTGCCGCGACATAATCCTTAAGCGGGATGCGCGTCATCAGTCCGTCTTTTTTAACTTTTTGGAAGGCCAAAGCAAGCGCTATAAAACTGCCCGTGATGGATGCGGTGCGCGTTCCGCCGTCACCCTGGATCACGTCGCAATCGATCCACACCGTGCGCTCTCCCATATTTCTCATGTCTGTTACCGCGCGCAGCGACCGGCCCACTAAACGCTGTATCTCATGGGTCCTTCCGGAATCTTTTCCGCGCGGGATACGACTCTTACATGAACGGGGAAGCATGCCGTATTCCGAGGTCACCCAGCCGTTGCCCGAATTTTTCAAGAACGGCGGGACTGATTCTTCAACTGAGGCCGAACAAATGACCTTGGTATTACCCATCTCTATCAAACAGGACCCTTCCGCGAATTTCAAATAATTAGTGGTCACCGTCATCTTTCTCAATTTATCCAAAGCTCTTCCATCCAAACGAATTATGCCCATATGCTCCTTTACTTAATAACTATTTTTTAAAAACGCTTTTCCCCCGCGCGTCGATGCCTACGATAAGCGGGAAATCACGCACCTCTAACCGGTATATCGCCTCCGGCCCCAGGCCCTTATACGCAACCAATGTTGACCGGCGCACATACTTTGAAAGTAACGCCCCGCAACCCGCATAGGTTAAAAAATAAACCGCACCATATTTTTTAAGCGCGGCGGCAACCTCCAGAGAACGATCGCCCTTACCGATCATCGCTCTCAAACCCGATTTAACAAGCGCGGGAGTAAACGCGTCCATACGCCTGCTGGTTGTCGGACCGCAGGAGCCGATCGCCCTGCCTTGAGGCGTTTGTGTCGGGCCGCAGTAATAAATAACCGATTCTTTTAGATCGATAGGAAGTTTTTTCCCTTTGGTGATCGAATCAACCAACCGCTGATGCGCCTGGTCACGGGCTGTATAGAGTATCCCGTCGAACAACACCTCGTCTCCTGCTTTCAACGACCGGATTATTTTTTTATCTAACGGCGATATTATTTTCTTCATTCTTTTATAAAAAAATAAAGGAATTGCTCTAAGATTATGACTCTAATAAGTAGTTAGGTAATGGTTAAGAAGTTAGTTTTGTTGTCAGGTTATGTTGTTGGTAGCAAAAACAAACTACTTTACCGAACTACTAAACAAACCACTTTGCCTTAACCTAAACCGCGTTATATCACTTTCTCAATAAAATCTTAACGCACTATGAACTAAAGTATACCTTCGGCACTCCGCAACGCATGACAGCTGATATTCACTGCCACCGGCAACCCCGCGATATGAGTAGGATACGTCTCGATATTTACTGCCAAGGCCGTTGTCCGTCCGCCTAAACCCATCGGCCCGATATTCAATTTATTGATCTCCTTCAATAATTCCCTTTCAAGACCGTGGACTGTGGACCGTGGACTGTGGACTATATTCTTCAGCAAAGCTTTCTTCGCCAGCAGCATCGCGTAATCCGCTGTCCCCCCGATCCCCACGCCTACAACGTAGGGCGGACAGGCATCCGGGCCCGCGGACTTAACGGCCTCTATAATAAATCTTTTGATCTCATCGATCTTCGCCGTCGGATTGAACATCTGAAGCTTCGCTTTGTTCTCGCAGCCGAATCCTTTCGGCAGGACCGTAAGCTTAAGCTTATCGCCTTTAACAACCTCGGTATGGATGACCGGAGGCGTCAATCCCGGTTTGCCGCGCTTCAACGGATCAGCGATGATCGATCTGCGGAAATAACCGCTCTGATACCCCTGTTCAATACCCGCGGAAATTGCCGCTTTCAAATCGCCGATAATACGCACATCCTGCCCGATCTCAACGAATACACAGGGCATACCGGTATCCTGGCAGATCGCCAGGTTTTCCTTGCCGGCAATGAGCGCGTTATCAATGATCGCCGACAAAACCCTTTTACCTCTCTTATCCGTTTCCCTCGGCAAAGCTCTCCGCAGCGCGCCAGAGACATCCTGACGTAACAAGATATTGGCTTTAACGCAGAGATCGGAAACTGTTTTCGTAATAACTTCTGATGAAAGAGTTCTCATGGATATTCTTCCTATCTCCTATCGTGAGGTCGTTACCTTTCTAACAACAGACTGAGACCCCGAAAAAAGGGACTTTAATTTGTTTTCCCACGGGTCAAAAATATAACCGTGTTCCAATTCTTGCCCGAACCAAGCATTGATCGTATAAAACAAGCCCGGCCACCGAGAAAAGGGAAATCTCAAAGCCAAAGGAGGCGGACCTTCGATCAATATCTTTCCGTCAGGCAAAATATCCACATAATTAAATCCCTGATTCATGCCGCTATAACACAATTCATTAAAATCAGTTATTTTCCTGCCCGAGAAATAGACGTTGCCCTGACTTTCAGATATCGCCGAAGGAAAAGCTTTGCGCCCGGACCATTCATACCGGTCTTTAAAAACCTGGTTAAACTTCCTGGCTGTTTCATCCTCATTATTATAGGCATCCTCTGCTTCCGCGAGGAGCGTTTCTTTACCGGTGGCAATATCTATAGAAATAAAACGTTTATTGAGTTTATAGGGATTTCCCACATACGTGGCTTCGACCAACAAAGCATCGTTGGTCTTGTTCCACCAGAGATTTTGCCAGGAAGTTTTTGTGCTGTCGATACTCTCGCGGATCTCACCGACACGCTGGCCACGTACATCCACAATGACAACCTCGTCAGGCTCTTCCGAAAGTATCAGACTCCCCCCTATCGCGACCAGCCGTGAATCAGCGGACCAAACGATATTGTCCGGAGCACCATCAAACGCAAACAAACGATAAACAAGTCCCCTTTCAATATCTCGCAGATACAATACTTCCTTCTTCTGTTCGAGAAGATGATAGACAATAAAATTTTTATCAGGCGACCACTTACATTCTTTACGGCTTAACTTACGCTGCTCGACTAAAACATGCCCGCTTCCGTCACTATTGATCTTATGGATTCTCCCGTTATTGATATAATATATTTCGGCGCTCTCGGAGGCCGCTGCCCGGCACAAACAGACGGACAAAAACAGCATCACAGGAAAAACTGTCCCGACAAACCGCATATTATCTTTTACCATCGCGCTTATCATACGCAGCGTTGACCGTCGTCGTTATCCCTCCGCGGGGGTTAAAGACGCCGGTGACCTTCATCCACCGGGGTGAGCACACCTTGACCAGGTCTTCCATCATTCTGTTGATCAAATGCTCATGAAAGATCCCGATATCGCGGAAAAAGATCGTATACATTTTAAAGGATTTTAATTCAATACAATATTTCGCGGGTGAATATTCTATTTTTATCTGCGCGAAATCAGGCAAACCGGTTTTCGGGCAAATACAGGTAAACTCAGGCACGTCAAGGCAGATCGTATAGACTTTATCAGGATACTGATTCTCCCAAACTTCTATTTCAGGAGTTTTAAGGCTCCGGACGTTCTTTTGTAACCCTTCATAACTGGAACGGTCTTTCATGCTAACCCCACTATTTTATGGATCTGAGGAATTATGCAGGCAGTAACATGCTGGCTGACGCAGAATTCCCTGAGCTTAAATAATTTTTGTTTCATTTCGTCGTCGTCTTCCCGGCTGTTCGCCTGCAGGACCAGGACAGCGGAAGGATCACCCGCTTTGACCAAGTGTATGACCTCGGTGAGATCCTCTTCTTTCGTCGAGTGACAAATGACGGTTTTAATAAAAACCTCTTTCCGGGAAGCGATAATAAGGAATTTCTTATGCTCCTCCCAAAAATGTTTTAATCCGGTAGAACTGGGAAGCTTAACATCCATCGCCACAATATCAAGATGATCAATGATCGCTTCCAGAGCATCGGGAAGCGTACCGTTGGTCTCAAGATAATGTTTCAAGCCCGCCTGACGGCTCAAAGGCAGGAACTCTTTTAAGAAATCTAGATGCACAAGCGGCTCCCCGCCGGTAAAAGAGATGGAATGGAATTTTTCGTGAAACTGTTTTAAAACCTCGATCAATGCCTGCGGTTCATACTCCAGAAAATCGGTCAATTTTGTGTCGCAGTACTTGCAACTCAGATTACAGCCGTAGAAGCGCACAAAAAGCTGTTTTTCCCCGACATAGATACCTTCTCCCTGGACACTGACAAATATTTCCGCGATCTTTGCTTTCATAATGGGTCCTCTAACCCCGCTTCGGCGAAGCCCTTGGCACGGTAATAACAACTATCGCATTTCCCGCACGGCCGCTTTCCCCCATGGTAACAGGACCATGTCCGTTCAAAAGGCACACCCAGTGAGAACCCCAGCTTAATTATTTCTGATTTTGTTTTATTAATAAGAGGGGTAATAATATTGATTTTATCCCCTTGGACCCCGGCTTTTGTCCCTGTTTTAATGACTGTGTCGAACGCTCGGTAAAATTCAGGACGGCAATCCGGGTAACCCGAATAATCCTGCGCGTGCGCTCCGATAAAAATCGCCTCTGCCCGGATAACTTCAGCATAGGAAAGCGCGAAGCTCAAAAAAATAATGTTACGGGCTGGGACATAAGTATTAGGTATAGTCCCTGTCGCAGGTCTCAGGTCACAGGTCGCAACTCGTGAGCCATCTTTTGATCTGGCGCCCGGGACAACAGTGCTGGAAGGGATAGCCTTGCTCTTATCCAGCAGGCTCGAGCCTTTCCAGGGTAAAGATATCGTGACGGTCTCAAGCGGAGCCTTAAGGGCCCGCGCGATCCGGCGGGCAGCCGCTACTTCCCTCTTGTGCCGCTGTCCGTAATCAAAGACCAGGCAGTATGGGTCAAATCCGCTCCTCTTGGCGTAATACAACGTTGTTGCCGAATCAAGCCCGCCCGACAATAAAACAACCGCCCGTTTAACCGGCCGGGAGCCTCTTTTTTTATTCTTCATAGGTAGCCGCGCTGGCAACATTTTCCCAAACGGTCACTGACCGTAAAGAAGGAATGCCGGGTTTGAGCTTCCGATAAATATATTGGGCGATATTTTCCGAGGTTGGGTTGACTTTTTTAAAATAAGCGACATTGTTCAGATACGCGTGGTCGAGCGGTTCCAGTACCTGCGAAAGCCTGGCTTTTAATAATTTAAAATCAAGCACCATCCCTATTTTATCGAGTGAGTCTTTTGCCGCTGAGATCTCGACTTTCCAATTATGGCCGTGGAGGTCTTCGCATTTGCCTTTATATCCGCGCAGGTTATGCGCGGAGCTGAAACTTCCTTCTACTTTTACCGTAAACATCCATGCTCCTTGGAACGATCATTCGTTATTGATCTTCTTGACGTTCGGCACCGGACGGCCGAGGAAACGTTCCGCTAAACTGCTGAACCATTCAGGATTATCACTGACATAAAATTTATTTTCCGATCTTCTGCGGCTGTCCGTCAATAAGCCTTCCGAAGACAGGATCTTCTTGACTTCAATAGCGACTTGCTTGGCAGAATCGATCAAGGTGACCTGCGGCCCCATGATCTCTTTGATGACCGGCTTTAACAGGGGATAATGCGTGCAGCCCAGGATCACGGTATCCACGCGGGCTTCTTTCAAAGGTTTTAAGTACGTGCGCGCCACGTCCATAACGGTCTTGCCGTTAAGCCAGCCTTCTTCGACGAACGGCACAAAAAGCGGGCATGCCACGGCCGTGACATGGACGCTTGAATCAAGCTGTTTGATCTCAATATCATACGTCCGGCTTTTTATCGTGCCGCGGGTACCGATAACACCGATACGCTTATTTTGCGTTGCGTAGACCGCTTCCCTGACCCCGGGAGTGATAACCCCCACGATCGGGACCCTGAAATGGTTTTTAATGACCGGGAGCGCGAAACTCGACACCGTATTACAGGCGACACAGATCAGCTTTACTTCCTGCTTGAGCAAGAACAGCGTGTTCTCGATAGAAAAACGGATCACGGTCTCGCGCGATTTAATGCCGTAGGGCACCCGCGCGGTATCACCGAAATAAATAAGGTCCTCATGAGGCAGCTGCTGTATCAGTTCTTTTACCACAGTCAAGCCTCCGACACCGGAATCAAATACACCTATCGATTTCATACAGTACCCCTTATGCGTTGGTTAAGATTTTAAGATTATATGTTCCCTGATTGATCATTTCTTCACCGTCATCACAGAAATATCCTGCACGTAGTTCACCAGCCCTTCACGGATGCTCTCGGCTATCTTTTGACGGTAATAATAATTCTTCAAATACCTTTCTTCCTGGGTGTTAGAAACAAACCCGACTTCGATCAATATCGCGGGCATGCGCGCGCCTTTTAAGACCGCGTACCGGGCGTCTTTGACGCCTAAGATCTTTACATCAAGGTTACGGTCGATGGTCTTGCAAATAGACCGTGATAACACTATGGATTCACCGCGGTGAGCAGTATAAACCATATCCCAGAGGATAGCTTTTATCTCTAAGGGAAGCAGTGAAAAACTCGTATCATCCAACGGAGAGACAGTGCCCTTTGCCGCCTGTAACGAACGTTCGGAATCGCTGACCGTGGGAGAAACATAATAAACCTCGAAACCGTTCATACTGCGCACCCGGTTGGCGTTAGAATGAATGCTTATAAAGAGATCAGCGTTACTTTCATTGGCGATCTCCACTCTTCGGGGAAGCGCGATAAAACGGTCAACCGACCGGGTCAAAACGACAGAAACCCTGTCTTTTTCCAGTATCGAAGCCAGGCGCTTGGCGATATCAAGGTTCACATCTTTTTCTTTTAAACCGGTCTTTCCGATCGCTCCGGGGTCTTTGCCGCCGTGGCCGGGATCAATAACAATTCTTTTAATAGTAGCGCCTAACGGGAACTCTCTGACTACCACGGGAACATCCTGGAACATGCCGTCGAGGATATCCTCTTTAAATTTATAAGGCACCACGATCGTCCCCTGAAAGACTTCTACGGGTGACTTTAAATACCGCGGGTTGCCGTCGATAAGCGATAATTTTTCCGATATACGCAGATTGATCTTATGGGTATTCTTGGTTAAAACTGCGGTGCGCGTAAAAGTATCATATTCCAGCGCGATACCACGCGCGTTACAAAGATTGACTAAAGGCAGGTATTTTACGCCGTTAATGGAGTAGGTAACGAAGTCTGATTTCACCGGGACCGATTGACAGCCGGAAAAGAATGATGCGCTCAGCAGGAAAAGAATAATTAAGAATTTATACAACATCAATAATCAACCCTTGTTATCACGTGAGAAACTTTTAAAAGTCGCTTGTCCCCTCCGGGGAGGCTTGCTTCGCTGCGCACTCGCTCGGCAACGCTCGCTGCCCGGAAAGGGCGCACCCAGCATTCCTATTAAGCTGGGGTGCTGCGGCATCCCTGCCTGCCGGCAGGCAGGCACCACTTTTTTCCTTGTCGGAAAAATTTGGTGGAGGTGGGCGGAATTGAACCGCCGTCCTTAAACAATCAAATAAAGGTCAACTACATGCTTAGTCGATCTTTTGCGCGTAATCTTACCCGCTCCGCTCGACAGGATCCGGTAAGACGAGCCCTTAAGATTCTCACCCGGGCCTTAAAGGCTAATCAGCCCGAGCCAGCCTGCTATTTGCTCTATTTCACCCCACAGGCAGGATGGATAGAGGCTTCAAGCGTTAATTACGCCCGAAGACTAGTCCGCCAAAACCGATCGGCGCTGGAGCCATTACTGGCTGAGCTGCTAATCGATTAAACGTTGGTGTTTTTGCGTTTATGTTTGCAAGGATTTTTGACGCGGCCAACCTTGCCTCCGCGGCATGCTACCTTTACCCGATATATCTAAGTCGAACCCTTTCACCCCCAATTTTATAGTTATAGTACCTGGTGCTAAATCAATCGGGCACCTGCTTTAATTCTCATCTCGCACCTGTACCCTACCCATTCCTTCTATTCTTTAAAACCCGACGCAGCTTCATATCGGTCTCACGCCGTTTTATATCGTCTCTTTTATCGTAATGCTTTTTACCTTTACCAAGCGCCAGCTCGACCTTGGCAAAACCTCGGTCATTAAAATACAATTTTAACGGGATAAGCGTCAACCCCCGCTGCGACATTTTTTCGTTGAGTTTACGGATCTGCGCCCTATGTAAAAGCAGACGCCTGACGCGTGTCGGCTCAACATTCAAATAACTGGCTTCTACGTAGGGAGCTATATGCAGATTATGTAAAAAGACCTGGTTTTCTTCAATACTCGCGAAACTATCGGTCAGATTAGCATTAGATTGACGCAGAGATTTTACTTCACAGCCGGCTAACTCAATACCCGCTTCAAGCCGTTCAAGAATTTCATAATCCCGGAAGGCTTTTTTATTGGTTGTTACTTTTTTCTCATCCATAATATTATAACATACTTACGTTCGAAATACAATCCAATTAAACAGGGTCAAAAACACCGCAAGTGTCGCTAAACTGACAATATGCGTGATAAAAACCCCTTGGCTGATAAGCTTCTCTTTCTGCCCGTATCTTCTGGCAACGATCGCTAAAGTCGTTGCCGAAGGTACTGCTAACTGTAAAACAAGCAGTAAACCGATCAAATAAGGAAGCCTGACATACATAATGACCGCCAATCCGATCAACGGCATGATGATAAGCTTGGCTAACACCAAACGGAACATCTGCCCTGTTGCGATGGATCTGCCCACATATAAATCGGCAAGGCTTGCCCCGACAACAATGACCGCTAAAGGAAAGCTGCAGTTACCCAGCATGCCTAAGGGTGACAAAATAAAATCCGGGATAACCTGATTGATCTTGAAAATAACGCAAATAAAACCTGCCAGTGTCGCGATCACCGGAGGGCTGAACAAGCTTCCCATCGAAAAACGTTTAGCTTTATGGTCAGAAAGGAAAAATACGCCCCACGACCAGATAACCAGGTTAAACCCCAGGAGGAACAAGAACAGGTAAATGAGCATCGTACTCAATTGCTCTTGAGGCACGATCCATCCCAGCAAGGTCAAGGGCAAATACCCCGCGTTCTGAAATCCCACCAAACACATGAATTCCCGTTTTTCCTGTTTATCTTTGATCGAATAACCGAGAATATACCCGATCCCGATCCCCAAAGCGGTAATACCGATACTTAACAAAGAGATCATCCACCAACGGGGGAATTGGCGGAACTCGAATTTAGTGACGATCTGCCAGAATATCAGCGCCGGAAATACAACTTCGATCAAAAGCTTTGTTAAGCCCGTGACACCTTCACCGGAAATAACCTTTTTGCGCACCAGGATAAAACCTATCGCGCCTAAAAAGAAGATCTGAAGCATCGCCTCAGCTATTGATCTGGAGTAGGTAAAAAGCATCATAGTTAGGAATTATATCATAAAATCCGGGGATTGATAATCTTCTTTATT
>CAZPNW010000212.1:0-10179 GCA_964588175.1 uncultured Planctomycetales bacterium | reverse complement strand
CGCGAGCCGCTCCTGCTCCAGGAATCGGTCGATATCGTTCACCCAGACATCGCAGTCGTGGATGTCGCCCAGGAGGGACTGCACCTGCTTGACGGCCTTGATGAAGTCCGCCAGTTGCCCGTCATGCGCCGGATCGCAGATCTCCAGCGTGTAACGCAGCTTTTTAGCGGCAATACGCATACGATGCAGCTCTTTTGTTTTTTTCGGTTGAAACACATAAGGGGCAAACCCAAGCAATGTATCAAGGCGTTTGAGGATCATCTTTTTCTTTTGGGCAAGAAAAACATCAGCGCAGGACTTATGCCTGCCTAAGGCGAGATCACGCAGGCAGTCCTTTAACCCGGATAGCTGCTTCTTAATTCCAAATCCCTTGAGCGCAACCTCAATCCGCTGTTGCGCCTGTTTCCTTTTCTGCTTCAGGGCGCTGATTATTGCCTGGGTATGGGCAAGGCGGGAACTTCTTTTAAAGCGTCCCTGTGCGGCCGCCAAGTATCTGATCTGGACATCCAGCTGCCGCGCAAAACCAAGCGCCCTGCCGATCCTGCTAATCTCCTTTCTCCAAGCCCTGGATCTCTTTACCGGGAGAATACCTTTAAAGGCGCCGAACGCCGCTCTTAAACGGCGGGAAGCCACACGCATGCGGTGAACCGGCTCTATATCTGATGAAGCCAGGACATCGTTACGTTCTTTGAGGAAACAATTGAGATACTGGGAAATGATCTTGCGGCAGTAGCGGTAAGGATCGATCTTATTTCGCATAATACCCGATAAAGAACTCTTGGGCGTTAAAGGCTTTACCTTCCCGCGCGGGGCGGATATATTCATTACGCGCGGTAAACGCATGTGTTTTGGAGTTATCTCTCCAATATTCGTCGAGAATGAACCGCAAGTGCTCATTGAGGTCCTGCCTGCTTACTTCAAAAAGAAGCTCGATCCGGCGGTCGAAATTCCGGCTCATCCAATCAGCCGAAGCAAGAAAAACCCGCGGAGAAGAATTATTATTAAAGGAGTATATGCGCGAATGCTCTAAAAATCTTCCAACGATACTTTTTACTTCGATATGCTCGCTCATTCCCGCGACACCGGGGATCAAACAACATATCCCGCGCACCAGCAGCCTGATCTTGACCCCGGCGCTGGAGGCCTCATAAAGCTTTTGTATTATCTGGGTATCTTCCAGGGAATTCATCTTGGCGAATATTGCGCCGTTCTTATATTTCTTCTGGAATTCAATCTCCTTATCGATCAACTCGAAAAAATACTTGCGCATATCATGGGGTGAGGCGATGATCCGCTTCCAGCGCGCCGGCACCGAGTAACCGGTAATAACGTTGAATACATCGGAAATGTCCATAGCGAAATCATCGCTTCTGGTAAAATACCCGATATCGGTATAAACACAGGCAGTCCGCTCGTTATAATTTCCGGTAGCCAGATGGACGTACCGGGCGATCCTGCCCTCTTCCTGCCTGACGATAAGCGTCATTTTCGCGTGTATCTTGATGCCGGGCATTCCGTAGATGACGTGACAGCCTGCCGACTCCAGGTCCCTGGTCCAGCCGATGTTGCGTTCTTCGTCAAAACGCGCTTTTAATTCAACCACGACCGTCACCTGTTTCTTGTTCTTAGCTGCTTCAGCCAACGCCTTAATGATCGCCGAATCCTCATTGGTCCGGTAGAGCGTCATCTTAAGAGCCAGCACATCGGCATCTTTCGCGGCAGCCTGGATGAGGTCGACCGTAGAATAGAAGGATTGATACGGCATATGCAAGAGAAAATCGCCTTCTTTGATCTTGTCGAAAATATTTTCGTATTCCACCTTAGCCGGAGTATAACTGCCAAACATCAATTCCGGCCTGCCCACCTGAGTGAGCAGTTCCGATAAAGAAGATAGGTCCAGGTTACTATCGGTGAAAATAATATCGTCTTTAGGAAAATCCAGGTTCGCGTACAAGAGATCCAGGAGCTGGGCGTGTTTGCCTTTCTCTACCTGTAAACTTACCACCTTGGCCTTCGGCCGCTTCTTTATCTCGTTCTCAATAGCCTTCAGCAGGTCGGGAGCATACTCTTCCCTCAGCGAAATATCGCTGTCGCGAATGATCCTGAAAGAAAAGCTGTCCACTATCTGGTAACCGCGGAAAAATGACTCGAGGTTCTCCCTGATGATCTCATCGATGAATATAAAACAAAACTCATCCTTTTCCGAAGGCAGCTTGTAAAGGCGCGGGACCGATTTAGGGATTATCGCCAGCGCCAGGTATGTTTCTTCCTTACGGCTCAAAGCAAGCGCGAACGCGCTGGTCTTGGAATGCAAAACCGGAAAGGGATGACCCGGATCAACCGCCATGGGAGTGACGATGGGGAATAAGGTTGTCTCAAAATATTTTTTCACCAACCTCTTCTGCTCCCCGTTAAGCTGGTCGGGCTTCAAGATAACTATCTTGTTTTTTTGCAGTTCCTTACTGATGTTCCCCTTATAAATATCGTATAACTTTTCGATCTGCGCGTCTATACGTAAGCGTATCTCTGAAAAGAGCTCCAAAGGATAGTAGCCGAACCCGTCCTTATGGTTATGGCCGGCATCGATCAACCTTTTCAAGCCGGCTACCCTGACCATAAAAAACTCATCCAGGTTGTTAGCGGCGATGCTTAAGAACTTGACGCGTTCGAACAGCGGATTACCGACGTCAATAGCCTCTCCCAGCACCCGTTCATTGAAGGCAAGCCAGCTTAAGTCACGGTGTATAAAAATCTCTTTAGCTTCTTTTTCTTTATCCATAACTGCTTATTCCGTATATTGTATTTTTAGATTGATCTTATTGCCTGAGATCTCTTCAAACATACCTTTTTTCTCCTGAAAATCTATCTTTTCCAAAAGAAAATTCCCCGGGACAAATACCGTTAAGGTTATATCCTGGCTGCGGTTGAATTTCACCTCTAGTTTCTTGACTTTTTGTTTATGCGAGCGGTCGAGGGCGTTGGAGAGCCGTAACACAGAGCTCAATTTCTGGACCAGCACCTGTTTATCCTTGGACAATGAATTATAAAGAAAATGCGTTTCCGCGGGAGTGCCTTTGCGGTGGTATCGCCCGATACAGGCAATGACTTTTATTTCTTCGTTTGAGAGCCTAAACAGGTTCAGGTTTGAAATAAGGTATTCGCTATGTTTATGATGGGCGCGGTTATAGACGAACATCCCTAGATCGTGCAAATGCGCGGCCAGCAAAAGATACAACAAGTCCCCCTTCTTAAGGCCCAGCGTCTCCTTGAGATTATCAAAGAGCATATCTGAGAGATCCGCCACCTGCTGTGAATGCTTGATATCCATATTGAATTTTTTGCAGATAGCTTTTGCTATCGAGATCAACTGGTTGGTTTTGTTGTATTTCTGCGACACCTCGAAATCCAGGATCATATCGGCGAGTACCGCCTCGGCAAGCGGGACATCCAATAAATAAACATTTTTACTCTCGCTTAACTTGACACAAGTATTCAGGATTATGGCATAAGCCGGAAATGTCTCGGCGTTCTCAAGCGGGATCTTGTATTCATCGACCAGCTCCTCGGTATTTCTCTCGGTAACGCTCCTCAACAACCCGGACGTATCGGTTTCACTTAACTTAAAAAGAGACTCACCCGGCTTATTGCCCGGAATGATCTTCGAGAGGTACGAAGTATGCGTCTCATCGATCAAAATGATATCATCGACGCTCACCAGAGGCATTTCTCTCCTGAAACAGGCAAACTCGTTATCCACATTTTCCTCGACGGCAGAATAATTCTCCCGCAGGCTCCCATCCAGCTTTCCCATTAATTGCTTGATACGCAAGGTGCCCAGCGGAAGCCCGACATTCATCAGCGTGAACCCCTGCGCCATCACCGACACATCGAGGCTGCCCGCGCCAAGCTCCGCGATAACGAGGTTTTTGGTATGCAGCGGATAGGTATCTTTGAGTTTATGGTACAGGTAAGCATCGATATAATAGATGACATCACCGACAGTCAAGACCTCGATGTTAAAACCTGTTTTTCTATAGACGGTATCGATAAAAACATCCCTGTTCGCGGCTTCCCTGACCGCGGTAGTAGCAATGACTTTAACGCTCGCCACCGAATACTCTTTGAGCTTATCGCTGTATTTCTCTAAGATCGCCACCGCCCGGTTGATCGTCTCCTGGCTGATACGGTCTTTTAAAAAGGTATCATTCCCCAGAGGGACGACATTTTTCAGCAATTCAAGTATCTTAATGTCCTCCCCATTCTTTTCCGCGATAAAAAGCTTAATAGAATGAGTACCGATATCGATCACGCCCGAACGGGCGATTTCTTTGTCTTTCATATTTTTTCAAGCAGTTAAGGGCTGTTTATAAATCATTCTCTGGCGAGTGAGCAAACACTATCTTTCCTTTTTTTCGCGCGACCTTCTTCCAGGAATCAACACTAAAATCAATACCAAAGGCGCCGCAGGGAGGGAATTCTTGTATTAAACGCGCGGAAAAATAATTAACGAGGTTGAAGAATTCCGGATTGTGCCCGAAAATAACCGCCGATCCGACTGTATCATCAATATTCTTAATGACCTTTAAGAGTTTGGGAATATTGGAGTAGTATAACGCATTAACTACTTTGATTTTCTTGCGGGGAAATCCTATTTTCCTGGCGATCGCCCTGGCTGTATCAAAGGCCCTTTTCGCGGGGCTTGTATATACTGCCTGAACGCTGATACCGCGCTTTTTCAAGAGCTTACCTATCTGGCGGGCCTCTTTTTTCCCTCGTTCATTAAGCGGCCTTTCTCTATCGTTTATCCCGGTGGTATCCTTGCTGGATTTTGCGTGCCTGATAAGGTAAAGCCTTTTCATTTGTTTTGCTCTAATTCGCCTTACATATTATACCATAACATTATACCGCTCAATCCAAAATATGCCAAGCGGTAAATCCGGGTTCTTTAGATACCTATTTCTCTTAAGACAATTCCTGGATCTGGCTTTTCAGGAGCTGATCGGTAAGCAGCACGCTAACCTTATGAAACCCCGCTTCCCGTATCCGTTTTGTGACCTTCCTGAGAGCCGCCTGGGGAGTATTGTTATCACGGCTTAAATGCGCAAGAAAAATATACTTCGGAGTAGTATGGATCGAATTTTTAAGGATCCGAGCCAAGGCTTCAGCCGCAGCATCGTTGCTCAAATGCTGTTTCCAGTTTACGTGGCGAGGCGGATTGTTTTCTATCATTTCCAGGTCATGATTCGCTTCAATGACCAGGCAATGAGAATTACTTAACGCCTGGATCATTTTCCCGGAAACTTTGCTTGTATCCGTTAAATACCCTATTTTACAGGTATCATTTTCCCGGACGTATTCTATACAAAAACCATGCGGCTGCCCCGCGTTACCGCCTTCATGCGCCGACCGGAAGGGAGTGATCCTGAATTCTTTCACTGCAAACATCCGGATGCTATGGTGTTGTATAAGGCTTGGCGGGCAATTTATTTTACTATCGTTACCCTTCAAAAGGGTTTTCTTATGAATGTACAGAGGGATACTGAACTCTTTTGCGATCTTAAAGGTATCTGCGTTAATGTGGTCCCCATGCCCGTGCGTAACAACGATCGCGTTGATCCGCGCGGGCTCCAGTTCGATCGCCTGCAACATCTGACAAAAGTTCTCTCTCGAGGTCCTTCCGCCGCAATCAACAAGAATCGCGCTTTGCCCGGTCCATATGGCAGTACAATTACCCGAACTGCCGCTTTTGAGAACACAGATCTTTAACGGCAAACGCCCTCCTCTATGAATAGAGCATAGATTGCATTCACATAATTATCCCTGATCAGGGCCGACACTTACTTTTTATTCGATTTTTTCTTGGATTTTTTCCTGGATTTGACCACCGCGCATAAAAAATCAGCCTGGGAAGATAATTTTCCGTTCTCGTAGGGGAATTCCTTACAATGGATCGGCTTCAAATTATAATCGACTTTATGGATGGCGCAGAGCCCTTCAGGAGTTAGGAACGTACAAGGATCATCTTCACGGCTGGTCCCGACTTTGTATCCGGAAGGAAAATTCTTATCTACCTCAAGATGGAAAAAATCACCTTTTAATCCAAGAGACAATATTTTCTTAGCCTCCTCCAGATCCACCCATGCCCCGAAATCACAACAGGAATATTGCTGTTTACATTTTAAGCAATCGACCTTTTTCATGCTTTATCCTTTTTACGCGTTCGAAGTTATCTGGAAAACATGATCCGGTTCTCCTGATGCCGGATCCTCTGTTACCCGGATATTCTGCAACGCTACTATTCATTAAATACTATATACCTACTTGACACATTAATCCACTCTTTTAGGTGTAATTTTTATAAAAGTGTCTTGAATAGACTGCTGCAATGCCTGGCCCAATTCCAGAGTTTGATTCAGGACATTTTTTGTAATACTTTCCAGTTTCACTACAGTATTTCTAACCACATTCTCCGGAAGTTTCAGCGCATCTTTTACCTCTGCAGGTTTAATAACAATACCCTTATGCATCTTTTCCGCGAACGCCTCAGACAACGGAGTCCAGTCGATATCGGGTTTGTCAGCGTCAAATTTAAGGTTAAAATCAACAGAGGCCCTTCCTTTATCGAGCGCTTTTAATATTTCAATAACGAGCATGGCCAGTTTCTGCGGCTGGCGAGGGCTTTGCCCGGACGGCAAAGGTTCAAACTCACTTTGTGTTAATTCCAGCCTACAGGAAGCATCAAACGTGTTCTCCTTCCCGGCCACCTCAGCGGAAAAATCAAACTGCGCTTTCTGAAAACGCGCTTTCTCAAAATTGATCCATTCTGAATAGTACGGATAGAGGTAAATCCCATCGATATTCCTTACTCCGACCTTAGCTTGCATTGTCCGCGAAGCCAGATCAGCCCAGCCATTAATGGTAGCCTGCCCTAAAGGAGAATGTTCCCCCAACAGGACTCCGCTATACCCGGAAAACTCTACGACACCGGCACCCCGGTTATTAACGTTACGGATCATAAAACAATTCAGACCTGCCACAGTGATCCCTAACTTTTTGACCGCAAGCTTACGATCGATGAATTCTATGGTACCATTTACTATTTCAAATCGTTTCGCCAGAGGAATAAAACCAACTGCGCCTGATCCAGGCAACGGCATTCTTTGACCCGCTTCCCTTTCATAAAACAATCGAGGGTGGATGATTCGTATGTGCGTAAAAATGAGCTGACGGTTAAGCAGTGATTTAAGCAGTGCCAGAGATAATGATGCTTGGTCAATAAAAAGGTATCTTTGGTCTTTACGACCTCCTATCTCCAGATCTTTTATATGGAGCGTGGCGGGAAACTGATAAATGAGAGTTTTTATCGAAACTGTTTGTGAAGTAAGCTTTTGGAGATTAGAAACGAGCGCTTTTTCTGCCTGCGTTAACAGAATAGAGCGCACTATAGTCAAAACAAAGATCACTAGAACTACAACAAAAAATACTCTCTTTGCCCGCATGCGCATTCAAATAATCCTTAATCGGTTTTCTTTGCATGATTCTAACATATACAAAGCGTTAAAACAACGACTATCTTGAAGCAGGCAGCCTCTCCCCTGTGCCATTGTGGGAACACCGTTTGAGCACCAAATGCCTGTCCCCAATAGTGCCTGCCCCTTGCAAAAGTTACCACCGGAAATACAGGTAGATCCTCCCCCAGCCTTGCTCCGTTTTCTCCAGGCGCGAATAAAGCTTGCGTACATCTTTCCTGTTCAAAACACTAAGGATACGCTTCTTCACAATATCGCTCCCAGGACCGTAGGCGATCTCAACCATCTTGGCGCGGTTATCCACCGCTTCCTGAACGATCTCTATGATCTTTTCTTCCATATCCGGGATCGCCGGATACACATTTAATTTTAACTTCATCTTTTATATCCGCCCCTTTAAAACCCGTTAATTACAGATAAAACAAGATGTAATAAGCGCGTGTTGAAAAATACCTGCCCCAAAAGTGACAACTCACCGTCCTTCAACCTCTTCCAGGCCGGGAGGCGACTTTCTCCAAGGATATCCCTGCGAAGCTTCCTGAAAGCCCAGATCAAAAAGTGACTGCATTTCTACAGGATCAAAGAATTCTTTTGCTTTCGACACATGGATTGCGGGAATATAAGCAAGATTAAAATCCCCCCTGCCGCCGGCTTTAGAAAATACATAGAGCTGATAAAGGTCCCCGATACTCTGAGCATTTATCATTGTATCAACCGAGCGATCAGCGATCGCGGCAAGCTTATCACGGACTTCTTTATAGATCGGATCAACATAGCCGTTCCTTATCACATAGATCGTGAATTTCGTACGAGCGGCATCGAAGCCTTTTTCTTTAAAAGCCTTGTCAAATCCCCGCAAAACATCATAAAGAAAAAATACCTGCCTGGTCACTCCTCCGTCGACATGCATCTCATCATACGTTTTGTTATTTGCTTCTACTTCTAAATATACCGGAGGGAAAGCGATCGGCATAGACGCCGATGCTAATATGATCTTATGGAACAATTTCAAAGCTTTGTCATCTCCTAAAGAAGCGATCTTTCCCATATCCCAGACAACAAGCCGCTGCGCATCCAGGTTAGTAGTCCCCACATAAAGCCTGCGGCCTTTATTATATTCGGCAGCTATCTCTTTAAGCAGGCCAGCGTCAAAATATCGTTCGATCAAACGCTCCAGCGGCCGCATATTTGCAAAGGAGTTAGTAAAGGGGATCCGTATCCGCGCGATATGCTTCGTTGAATATTTAGTGTAGAATTCCTTCAGAGTACCGTCATATTTGCTTCCCAGGAAAGCGATCGGCGCGATTATCGCTCCTGTACTTATACCGGTAACCACCTTAAATACCGGACGTGTCCCTGCTTCTGACCAACCGTTGAGCAATCCGGCTCCATACGCGCCATTGCCGGCGCCCCCTGAAATAGCAAGTACGGAATAAGTCCGGTCAGTATGCATACTAAAGGAAGCAGGGCTTTCTTTCTCCTCCTGCGAAAACAATTTAATTATATCTTTCCTGAAATAATCGCTCGGACTCCCGCTCAACGCCCTGATATCCTGCATACCGAAAACCCGGGCATCGCTTAATAAATCCGGCGGGATCGCGTGCCTTACGCTGGCGCAACCGGAAAGAATAAATACAAATATACTTAATGAATAGACCTGTTTTACTATGTTCACTTAGAATTTAACTCCTTCATTTCCCGCAATGCCTGCACTATTTTTAATTTTATCCGATCAATACTATCCCGTAATAATTCCCCCTGCAATGGGCATCTTTGAGCACCTCAACCGGATACCCATTACCACGAACAGTCGAATACACGTCTATACCGCAGGCTTCCATAGATGGCCTGGTTTTTTCGGGATGACGGCAGAATTTGGCGCATTTTTCGCAAAGTTGACAAGGCCCGGCGCCCATACCGAATGCCTTATAGTATCCGGCAAGAAATATTTCCCGTTCTAAGTCAGGAATAAGCCCATGGATGCCCGTATACTCATCGCCACGGACAAGAAGAGCGTATTTATAACAGCTTACCGCGCGTCGGGTCTCCTCCGGCGTGGGCGAATACGGAGGGCAGGTAAGGCTCTGGCCATAACCGTCGCAGCCGAATTGACATTTCATCCTCACCCATTCCGCGATGACGATAGTCTTAGCTGAAATGATCTTGGCTTCCTTGGCGCCAAGTTCTTTCGCGCGCTTTATATACTTCATATAACTGCGCATTTCTTTAACACCTTTCGCGGCATTAATCTCTGGATACGGGGACATTCCCCAAAGGGACACCCTTTTGGTCTTTAACTCAATTAAAGCGAACACGTTACGAGACAATCACAACATGTTGGAAATAAAAGAATTATTATTAAATAGGGTGCTACCCCAGGGAATGTCCCCGGAAACGGATTATTTACGATTACCAGCTCTATGCTCACCGCCTTGACCACGGCCATCCCGTCCCTGCCCTTTACCACGATCTCTGACACCTTGATTACCTTTATCAGGGCCTGCGCCAGCTCCGCCTTGCGGGCCGGGCTTATTCTCCCAATTCGTCCCTGGGCCGCCTTTTCTTCCCGGAGGATTATTGGCAGTATCTCTTCTTACTTTATCAGGGCCTGCGCCAACTCCGCCTTGCGGGCCGGGCTTATTTTCCCAAT
>CAZPNW010000211.1:0-6170 GCA_964588175.1 uncultured Planctomycetales bacterium | reverse complement strand
ATATACATCTGTTTCCAGGCCATTTCACTGACAGTCCCTCCTGCGTCAAGTATCTTTTTTAATTCTTCCCGGGCAAGCGCTAAATACTCCCAGGCGCGCACCTTATAGGGATTACCGATCCATTTCGCGAAATCACCATAGATCCATGACCCCGTACCCAAAGTATCGATCTCATGCCGCGGGGGGGATTTCTCCAGATATTCAGAAACAGTAACTGTCTTTAAAAACGCCGACGCGGAAAGCTTCTGATATAATACATTCAGGAAATCATGGCCGTCATTGGTAAAATGCTCCCAGGCATTCTCCCCGTCCATGGCGATCGTCACCAAAACATCTTCGTTCTTGAACGCGTTCGCGATATTCTCCAGATGCTTTAAAAGGTCAGCTACCGCGTCCTCCGGCTTCCAATTATGATAAACAAACCCGATCAAGTCAGAGAGATTGCGGTCCCTGAATATTATATTAAGGTTCCCTTCCCGGCGTTTTAAGAGATGCGGCTGGTATAATAACGCGGTGTCCCTCTTTTTTTTCTTTAATGATTTAAAAAGGATCGCTTCATCAGTAACGATCCATTTAACGCCCGATTGAATAAAGAACGGCAGCACCTGCTCGCAAACCGACTCTTCAGACGGCCACATACCGCGCGCAGGCGCTTCGAACCTGGCTTTAAAGAAATCCAGGGCGCTCTTGATCTGCGCTAAGGCATCTTCGGGATAAGCGAACGGTATACTCGGCAATAGAGTTTTGGGATTGGCGTCCCGCGCGGTATTAGTACTGTATAACAAAGGCAATATAGGATGGTAATAGGGGCTTACAGTAACCTCAACCTGTTTACCGGCAACACATTTCTTATACGCGGGGATGATCTCATCAATGACTTCAAACTGCTTATCGAGCACAACCAGTTTATCATCTTCGGAGAAAAACCTGCCTTTGTTAACGATAGCGCGTAATTCAGGCATACTCTGCCTGAAAGAGGGGTCAAACCACGCCAAGTTGAACCAAACCTGCAGGTCTAAATAATCCTGAGTGCTGTACTCCTTATGATGCTCTTTCTTAAAGAATAATTCGTAATACCGGGGGTGCATCGCGATGACTTTATCCCGGTTGATCATAAAAAAGTTGTTCAGGATAAACTCTTTTTCCTCTTGCAGTAATTCAGCAGCCGGTTTATATGAAAGTTCCAGGAATTTATCTTTTACTATCCCATGCTCATAATCTTCAACCTGTTCTAATAAGGACGGCACAAGATTAAACGTCAAATGGACTTGCGGATATTTTTCCACAAGTTTGAGCATATCCAGGTAATCTTTTATCGCGTGCAGGCGTACCCAAGGAAGCTCAGTCTCCTGAGTAACAAGGTTCTTGTAGTACGGCTGATGCATGTGAAAGATAATACTTAAATATAACATTTAGGTTAGGATCGTTGAGTTCGTTATTATCGTTATTATCGTTGGTATTGTTATTTTCGTTGTTTATTGGTTGCTTGAGTATTCCTATGAAAAAACTTCAACCGTGTCATTATGCCCGCAGTGACACTTAGTTCCATTTCAAGACCGGGACTTATCAATGATAAAACACCACAATTCAAGTCCCGGTCTTATTAACAAGTTCCCGTCATCCTGAATCGCTTACTGAGTAAACCTTCCCGTCATCCTGAGTCTCTTACTGAGTAAACTTAATCGTCATCCTGAGTCTCTTACTTATCTATAAGGAAGGATCTTATAACTACTTAGATTCTTCGTTCATAGCCTACGACTTAGCCTCAGAATGACGAGAAGTGATTCTCCGGCTTAGCTTCAGAATGACAACAATGGCATTAACGATATTAACGATAACTTACACCCGGCGCAGATCGGAATTGCGCCGGTGTGTTGCCTGCCTGCCGGCAGGCAGGCTTTCTGCTCACCCGGCCATATTGGAAAATGGCCGGTGTGCGGCTTTGTGCCGCAACAAAAAACCCTCGGGGGAAAAGTCCCCCCGAGGGCATTTTAATTACATAATCACTACTATTAGAATGTCACCTTCATAGAACCGATTACCTGAGTTGCCTTCTTATTATTCTGAGCTGAGAATACATTACCAGGCATGAACACTCCGGTATTTAAACCGAACTGTACATCTTCAGTATAATCATAGGTAACACCTAAATCAACTTCACTACCAAGATACTTCTTGCCGCCTTTTACCACGTAGGTCGGATCACCCGCGACTCCTGAGAAATAAACCGCAGAAGCACCGGTAAAAGAATGGTTGAGCCTTATATAGTAGTAATTCAACGCTACTTTCAGGTCTTCCATCGGCTTGATGCTGCCATTAAGATTCAATAACTGGGCATTCGAGTACCCTAAGATCTTGTTGAATAAGGTCCCGCCTGCCTGATCTTCGAACATCGGATCCCAACCTTTATAGGTGTCAGCAGTGCTTGCAGCTTTGTCACCTGAAAGGTAGGTATAGCTTGCACCCATGCTTGGGGTATATTTCTTGCTTGGCATAGCCATATTCGCTATCGCTTGAAGAGCATAAGCGGTAACTTTACGATTTATATTCGATGCTGCACCTTCATTCGGATACAAAGTTGTATTTGCCTGATGTTCGCCGAACTGGAAAGCGCTTTCCAAACCTAACATCATATTCTCGATACCGGTAAATGTTAATTTGGCACCGGTTGTGTTCAGGATTTCAGAGCTGGTTATAGCTGCAACGCTTCCGGTATCTCTGTTTCTGGTGAACAAGTAAACTTCGGCATTCAAGTTCTTATCGATCTCAAAGCCGGCGTTTATTCCGTATAAATTGATATCATTATCGATCGCGACGCTATTTTCATTGAGTTTGGAATAAATAATATCCAATACCAACGGATCGAAATTCAAAGTTGCCCTGATCGCGTCAAATGCTTTGCTGCTGCTTAGATCATCCAAAGAATCAGGTAAACCATGCTTATCGGTAGTACCATGTCCAGCACCGATACCATTTGTTGTAGAAGCGCCGATGATCAGGCCATTTCCGAATTTCATTTCCTGACGGCCGATGCTCAACGTTAAATGAGGATTCAAGAATTCTTTTAACGTGACATACGCCAAGTCCAGATCGATCTCGGTAGTATTGGCAACCGTAGTGGTTCCTGCGGCATTAACCTGATTTGTCGCTCCCCACACTCTTTCGTTCAATAATCTGACTACGGTAGAAACATTATCGGTAAGGTCAGCTTCAACTTTGACTCTTACGTTTGAGATCAATGTCGTGATCTTACGGCTGAAACCGCTCGCGGTCACAGTTCCGGGGGCTGTCAAATCCAAATAATTTCTGGCAACTCCCATTACCGTAACATCTCCGCTGACTTTCACATTCTGGACCTCTGCGAATGCAGTAAAAGCCATTCCTACTACAAACGCAAGAGCAAGTACTACGATTAAACGTTTACTCATTTGCATACCTCCTTTAGAATAAGAATGAAGAATATAATGAACTAGGTATTAAGGATTTGCTCCTAGAGAATTACATATATAGTATATCATTGGATTTTCCTGACTTCAGGCTTATTTTAACGTTCACCTCCTCCATGCCGTGATTAAAGTCATATCCAATGGTATAACACCCGAATTGTCTTATTTTTTAACATAATCGCCGATACTTGTCAAGTATTTTTTTAGCCGGCTGCGGGTTATTTTATCGGATCTTTAACCGTTGTTTTTGTATTTACAGGCGCTTGGGATTTCGGGCCAAAAGATACGGTTATGGTTACCGCGTTTCCCTTAGCTGACACATTAACGATACAGGTTTCTGTTTCACGCTCAAAATTAAGCACACGCTGGCCGTATTCAATAATGTTCAAAAGGTTCCATTTACACATCGCCATCTGCTCTTTATAGAAATTAACCACCAGATCGGGATCAGCTTTACCTTGATATCTCAAAACTCCGACACGCACACCGGTGGCTTCAAAAGAGTAGGAATCTTTAGCGATCAATCTGAAACCCGCAGGTACCGGAATATCGCTAAAGCGCATAATCGGCGCAGGTTCAAGTAAACCTTGAGCCTTTGATGAAGGGTCATTAGTAAACGAAGCGCATCCGCATAAAAAGAGCAAAGCCGCTATCATGACTGATACTATACCTGCATTGGGTTTCATGAGGACCTCCAACTTATTCTTTTCGGTAATCGGTTATCGGTATTCGGTTATCGGTGATCAAGATTAACCGAAAACCGATAACCGATCACCGATTACCCTATATCTACATTTTCTTACTCAAAAACCTGCTCACATCTTTACTAACCGTATCAACATCCTTACTGCTCAATCCGGCCTTTAAAGCAACCCGCATTAAAGCCGCAGGTGTAATGATATCCGATGGCTGATGGCTGTCTGTACTCAAGACCATCTTCGCTCCCAATTTCAAAGCCAGCCCGGCAACATGGCTGTTCGTCTTGCCATGGCCGTGACGGCTGGTTATCTCCAGAAATATGCCTTTTTTCCCAGCCAGGATGACGTCTGCTTCGCTAATAAGCCCCGGATGCGCCAGGATATCAATATCTGCCTCTAACGCAGCCTTATTGGTCCCGGGAACAACCGGCTCAACCCCTGTCTCTCCATGCGCGACAATGATCTTAATGCCATTCTTTCTGGCGATCAGGGATAACGGTTTAAATTGAGTAACAGGCACATGGGTCAATTCCACGCCCGGCAAGACCTTAATAGGCGAATTTTTCGGCCAATGGCGGCAAAATTCAACAATAGCTTTGCTGTTCGGCCCTATATTACTATAATCGGCATGATCGGTAATAGCGATAAGTTTATACCCTAACGCGGCATAACGGGCGGCAACTTCCGAGGGAAGTAAAACACCGTCGCTTAATAATGAATGGCAATGTAAATTGAAAGTATACATAGGGATTAATGCATTCCTCCGAAGCCCCACCGGAACATTTGCTGATCAATGGGCAGAGGAGAATAAGTAAATGCCCCTGGCTGGAATCGAACCAGCCACACGCAGTTTAGGAAACTGCTGCTCTATCCTTATGAGCTACAGGGGCTACAGGGGCATTAAACTCGTATCTCGTTAGTATTTTATTAACGCAAAGAACGGGTAGCCTTTGATCTTTTCTTTACCTTTTAAACCGGTAAGCTCAATAAGACAGGCAACACCAATGATCTTGCCCTGAAGCTGTTTAACTAAATCTATAACTGCTTTGATCGTCCCTCCGGTAGCCAAAAGGTCATCTATGATCAAAACCTTCTCTCCCGGCTCTATAGCATCCTGATGGATCTCCAGGGTATCTGTGCCATATTCCAGATCATAGGTCACTGAACTTGTTTTCCAGGGAAGCTTGCCTTTTTTACGCACCGGAACAAAGCCCGCGCCCAATTTGTGCGCCAAAGCCCCCCCCAGAATAAATCCCCGGGACTCTACAGCAACGATCTTTGCGATCTTTTTAGCCTTATATTTACGGACAAGCTCATCGACTGCCTTTTTAAACGCCTTTTTATCCTGCAAAAGAGTAGTTATATCGCGGAATAAGATCCCCGCTTTCGGGAAATCAGGGATATCACGGATAGCAGCCTTAAGATCCATATTTCCACTCCTTTTCCTGTTGTTTAATGAAACTACGCAGTTTTTTTAACGCCTCTTCCTCGATCTGGCGTATACGCTCCCGGGAAAGCCCCAGCTTCTTTGCTACCTCTGCCAAGGTATGCGTCGTCCCGTCAATGAGCCCAAAACGATAATCTAAGACCTTGCGCTCTCTTTCAGACATCTTTTCCATAAGGTTATCGACGCGCTCCTTATTCAAGAAGCGTTCTACATCGGCGTTCGGCGGCGATATACTTTCATCCTGGACAAGGTCCATGACCGAACCGTCATCATCTTCCCCGACAGGAGCCTCAAGTGAAGATGTCTTTGTCGATAACCAAAAATTTATCTCTTCCACTTTATCTTTGGCGATCTTCATTTTCTTAGCGATCTCTTCATCCTGAGGGACACGTTTAAGCTTCTGCGTCAACTGTTCCCTGGTCTTCTTCCATTTAGAGATCATCTCGTTCATATAGACCGGCAGGCGGATGACCTTGCCCTGCTGGCCGATAGCCCGGATAATACCCTGGCGGATCCACCATGCGGCATACGTTGAGAAACGGAATCCCTTTTTGGGATTGAATTTATCCACGGCTTTCA
>CAZPNW010000210.1:0-14062 GCA_964588175.1 uncultured Planctomycetales bacterium | reverse complement strand
TGGCTGATAAATTAGTCAAGGCCAAGAAAAAGACCCCTGTTCAGGTAGAGCTTGTCGGAGAAAATGATATCCCGAATGCCGACGCCATCCTGACCTTGTCTGATTCCCGCACTGATCTGATCATAAAAGACCTGGAATTTGTCGAAGGCCGGCTGGCCCGCAGCGCTTCAGATGAAGAAAAAGCGCTGCTGCAAAAATTGAAAGCGGTCCTGGAAAAAGAGGAATTTGTTTTCAGTTCTCCCTTAACCCCTCAAGAAAAAGAATTAATGTCCGGCTATGGTTTGGTGACGGGCAAGCCGGTCGTCTGCGTCGAGAAACAGGAATTGGAAGATATAAGCAGCGTTTTAGCCAAGGCCTATAAGGAGAGCGGCTATATCAGTTTTTTTACGGTTGGCGATAAAGAAAACCGCGCCTGGAGTTTGAAGCAGGGGGCGACCGCCTGGGAGGCTGCGGGTGTGATCCATTCCGATATCCAGAAAGGCTTTATCCGCGCGGAGATCATCAGTTTCAACGATTTTATACAGGCAGGCGGTGAGACGCAGGCCAAGCAGGCCGGCAAGCAGCGCCTTGAGCAGAAAGATTATATTATGCAGGATGCCGACCTGGCGAATTTTAGGTTCAATAAATAAGATTTATTCGGGTTACCTGTCGCAGGTCACATGACACAAGTAGTCCATGGTCCACAGTCGATGGCCAATGGTCCATGGTAGGCGATTAACTTTCCGGTTTTTGCTTACGCTTACACCCTGCGCTTATAGGAAATTGCGCAGGTGTGCTGCTTTCTGCAGCAAAAAACTTTCGCCGTGCGCTACGGCTTACGGCTCGTTTACGCTATAGACTTACGTAAGGAGCGTGCTTCAACTCGCCGTAATTCCTTGCGCACTACAGGTAAATTTCAGTGCCGAAAGTTTTCAAATGTGCGCTTAAAGCAAAAACCGTAAAGTTAAATTACAGCAATCACCCTTGACAAGATCGGGTAAACAGGTCGCAGGTCTCATGTAGACGGATTCCGTTGAACGGGTGGCTTGGACTGAATACGCGCGGGGCAAACCTGCCTGACGGCAGTCAGGGACCCGTTCACTAATAAAAACACTAGCTAGACACAAGTCACAGGATATCCTTACTTGATTACTAAGCTACTATAGAATAGAGGAGAATGATGATAAAGATAAAAAGGGCGCTTATCAGCGTATCGGATAAAACGGGGATCTTGGAGCTGGCGAAGACGTTGAATAAGTTCGGCGTCGAGATCCTGTCGACGGGCGGGACGGCGAAGTTGTTGCGGGATAACGGCATCACGGTAAAGGATGTGTCGGATTACACCGGTTTTCCGGAAATACTTGACGGCAGGGTCAAGACGCTGCATCCAAATATCCATGGCGGGCTCCTGGCGGTGCGTAAAAATCCCGAACACATGCAAAAACTCCAAAGCCTGGGTATAGGGTTGATCGATATGGTGGTGGTCAATCTATACCCGTTTGAAAAGACCGTTCAAAAGCCCGGGGTCAGCGAAGAAGAGGCGGTTGAGAATATCGATATCGGCGGCCCGTCCATGCTGCGTTCGGCGGCAAAAAACCACGAGTCGGTTGTGGTGGTTTCCTCTTTTTCTCAATATGCGCCCTTGATCAAAGAGTTGTGTGAAACCCGGGGGTATGTCAGCGGGGAGACGGCGCGGCAATTTGCCTGCGAGGTCTTTAGGAGTACCGCGCAATACGACGAAGCGATTTATCAATACCTGAGCAAGAAAGCAGTCGGGGGGAGCAAAAATAATACTTCTTTCCCGGAAAAACTGGAATTATCGTTTACCAAAATACAGGATTTACGGTATGGGGAAAACCCTCATCAGGAAGCGGCATTTTACCGGGACCAGGGATTACTCTGCGGCATGGCTTCGGTGAGGCAATTACAGGGAAAAGAACTTTCCTTTAATAATATTCTTGATCTCAATAGCTGCTGGGAATTGCTGAAAGAATTCTTATCTGCGGCCGCGGTCATTGTAAAACATAATAATCCCTGCGGCGTTGCCGAAGCAAAGGATATAGCCAAGGCGTACAGGGATGCGTTCGCGGGCGATCCGCTTTCGGCGTTCGGAGGGATCGTGGGCTTAAACCGCCACGTCGATTGTGAGGCTGCCCGTGTTATTGTCGGGAGCGGGTTTTTAGAATGTGTACTTGCCCCGGGGTTTACCCGCGAGGCGCTCTCGGTTTTCAGCGCAAAGAAAAACCTGCGGGTCCTGGAATTGAAAGATATCGATATGCGTAAGGATTATGATTTTAAAAAGGTATCCGGCGGGCTATTATTGCAGGATAAGGATAGTGAGCTCCTCCGCCAAGAAGACCTCAAGACCGTTACCCGTAAAAAACCGACTCAAGCGCAGTTACGCGCGCTTTTATTTGCCTGGAAAGTCGCCAAGCATGTTAAATCAAACGCCATCGTCCTGGCCAAGGGCACAAAAACTATCGGCATTGGCGCAGGCCAAATGTCGAGAGTCGACTCGGTTATTATTGCCAAAACAAAAGCAGGCAAGAATACCGTCAATTCCTGCCTGGCTTCCGATGGCTTCTTTCCTAAGCCTGATTCGATCTCAGAGGCGGCAAAAAAAGGAGTGCGCGCGATTATCCAACCGGGCGGCTCTATCGCCGATCCCGAGATCATTAAGGCCTGTGATAAACATAAGATCGCCATGGTCCTGACAGGTGTGCGCCACTTTAAACATTAAACGCTTCATCTCCCCTTATGACATACCGGCAGACACTGCAGTATTTAAATTCTTTTATCAATTACGAAAAAAAGGTCCATTATCCGTATAAGCAATCTTTGAAGCTGGAGCGTATCAAGGATTTCTTAACGAGCATACATGACCCTCAGGATAGCCTGAAGGTCATTCATATCGCCGGTACCAAGGGTAAGGGTTCGGTTTGCGCGATGGTGGCGTATATACTGCGTGAGGCCGGATATACCGTCGGGCTCTTTACTTCTCCGCATTTGTTTAATCTTCGGGAGAGGATCAGGGTCCTTGAAAGAGCAAAAAAAACACCTCTGGTGGGAATGCCGCGCAGATCAAAAGATGATTTTGAAGGGATGATCCCTGAGAAAGAGCTGATGCGCCTCACCCGGGCAATGAAGCCTTTGATAGTCCGGTATAACCGCAGGTCAAAATACGGCCCGCTTACTTTTTTTGAGGTCATTACTGTTTTAGCGTTTGTTTATTATCGTGAGAAGAAAACAGACTTTGTCGTGTTAGAGACCGGTTTAGGCGGGAGGATCGATTCTACCAATGTAGCTCATTCTCTTGTCAGCGCGATCACCTCTATCAGTTATGACCATACGCATAAACTTGGGGCAACACTTGCCGCGATCGCCGGAGAGAAGGCAGGCATTATTAAAGCTCCCGGGCGAACAGGTGAGGCGGGAAGATCTCCCGTCGTGATCACCGCCCCGCAGGAGAAGACGGCATTACGCGTGATCGAACGAAAGTGTTCCGGTTTGCCTGCGCCGTTATATAAAGTCGGAAGCGATATTATATTCCGTGAGCTGCAAAGCCGGCTTGATTATCAGGAATTCTCGGTGAGTGGCGCCCTGGGTGATTTTCACAAGATGCGTATCCCTTTGTTAGGAGAGCATCAATTGATCAATGCTTCGGTAGCCCTGGGAATTATCGGGGCGCTCAGGAAACATTACCGGGTAAGGATCTCGCAGAAGGCATGCAGGAATGGTTTATATCATACGCTTTGGCCGGGAAGGTTTGAGATCGTATCCCGGCAGCCGTGGATTATTTTAGACGGCGCTCACAATGCGGCTTCTGCGGTGATGCTTAAAGAGTCGCTGGCAAAGTTTGTCCCGGGGAAGAAAATAATCCTTGTGTTGGGAATTTCCCGGGATAAAGATATTGCCGGCATATGTAAAGCTTTGGTCCCTTTAAGTGAGCAGGTCATTCTTACCAGGGCCCGGAATAACCGGGCAGCAAAGCCGCAGGAGATTTTCTTGCGCATGGAAAGCCTGATCGCCGATGGCCGTGTTCAGGTCGCCGTTAATGTTAAGACCGCTTTAGCCTTGGCTCAAAAAATTTCCCAGCCTGATGAAGTTATCCTTATTACCGGTTCTATGTTTGTAATAGGAGAGGCAAAGGCATTGTTGACAAAGAAAGTCAAAAGTAAAAAGTAAAAAGGCAAAAGTAAGGTGATAAATCTGTATTTTCCCTTTTGGCTTTTAACTTTTGACTTTTTTTGTTATTTGCACTTTAAACTTAAGTTACCCTTTTTTATTTTTCCTTTCCTATATCTCCAGCTTTCCTCATCAGCGCTATATTCTATTTAACCCAATATGTCCTAAGTATTTAAATGATATTTATCTTGACAATTCCCTGTAATATAATAAAATTATGACAAATAGTATTAAACCATATCAGGAGATTTTAAATGCGTATTTTTCGCGCTTCAGAGATTGCGGAAAAGTTGAGGCTGTCCCGCCAAACTCTGGTCCGTTATGAAAAAAAGGGGATTTTTCCTAAACCGCGCAGAAATCGTATTAATCAATGGCGGGAATATTCAGAAGATGACCTGCGAAAGATGGAGCAGATCCTGGGCCGGGGTATGAGCTTGGTTGAACTGATCATGGTAATGGCTATTATCGGGATCATGGTCGGCCTGGCAATTCCCCGTATTGATAGTTTTTATTCCATGAAACTGGCAACCGCGGCACAAAGAGCAGTATCGGATATCCGCTATGTCCAGCAATTGGCTGTTTCCCGCCACGAGACTTATAAAATAACATTCTATACTAATCCTGCAAATCGCTATGATGTCCAGAAGTTAGATAATAGTTTCGCGTTGTCTCCTTTTGGCCGCAGTAACTTCAGGGTGGATTTTCTCACTGACCCGCAGTTCAAGGGGATCAGGATCACAACGGCAAGTTTTGGAAGTTCAAATATTCTGCGTTTTGATTGGCAGGGCGCTCCTCAGGATGCCAATGGAAACCCGTTAGTTGCCGACGGGCAAATAAGGTTTGGCTGCAGAAACGAGGACCTGAGCGTTTATGTTTCGCCAAATACCGGATGGGTGAGAGTGCAATGAATAATAAGGGCATGTCGTTAATTGAATTGATCGTTGTGATCGTGGTCCTGGGGTTTAGCGTGCCGGTATTGATGACCATGTGGTCTGATGTCTCATGGCGGTCAGTCCGTTCAGAGTCTCTTGCGGACGCGGCGTTTTTCGCGCAGCAATTAATGGAAGAAATAAAATCAAAAAGTTTCGACCACGGCGATGCTGCCCCCTGGACCGCCAGTACTTCTTTTGGCCCGGAGAGCGGGGAAAACAGTAATGATAGAAAGACTTTTAACGATGTCGATGATTTCGTAGGATGCACGGACATTTCAGTTACTACGCCTGTTTTAGGGTATACGCGCGCGGTAACGGTTGATTATGTGCGTTTGAGCGGGAGCGCCTGGCAGGGGTGTGGGGCGGTATCTGCGTGCGTAGAGCCGACGGATTGCAACAGTTGCTCTGAGTGCTGCTATAAGCGTATTCAGGTGAGTGTTGCCAGAAGCAATAATTTGGCCAGTGACGTAAGCTTAACGACTATAGTCGGTGCTTATTAAAGGGGATGTTGAGCCATGAGTGTCCGTGTTATGCCTGTTTGTTTGCGGCGTAAAAAAGCGGTTACTTTGATAGAGCTGGTAACGGTCATAGTGATCGTCGGTGTATTGGCCGCCGCTTCTTCGGGTTATATCAAAGGAGTGATCGACCTCTGGCGTTTTATTTCTTTCCGCAGCGAATCGGTCAGCCAGGGCCGGATGGCATTGATGCGTATGTCCCGGGAGATCCGCCAGATCAAGAATGCTTTATCGGTTTATACGGCAGGCGCGTCTGAGCTGCGTTTCATGGATGTCAATGATGTGACGATACGTTACCGGTTTTCAGGCAATGCTTTGATCCGGGGAAGTAATGCTGTTGAGAATGTTTTGGTGAGCGGCTTGAGCGCGGTGACTTTTACCTACTATAACGCGGATAATGCGCCGATTGCTTCGCCTTTGATTAATCCGCAAGAGTCTGATATTTATCGTATCGAGATCGCTCTGGTTTTTGTTTCCAGCGGTCCCGACAGGAGTTTGGATAAGACGGTGACCGCGCAGGTATTTTTCAGGAATCTTTAAGGCAGGTAATATCTTTTTGTGCAGAAAGGAATCACCCGTGGCGAATAAAAAAGGGATGAGCCTCGTTATTGTGATCTTCGCGATGCTTATGTTCGCGCTCCTGGGGTGGTCTCTATCATCGATGATCTCGACTGATTTTGACGCTTCATCCCGCTTATTGGAATCTGAACGCGCGCTGAACCTGGCAGAGGCCGGCGGCCAATGGGCGCTCGTGCGCTATATGAACGATGAAACCTGGCGCACGGACCTTAATAACGACCGTGATTGTAATGATACGGGTGAGCGGCTGAAATATACTTTGAGCCCGGGTGAGTATACCGTTTGCTGCCGTAATTCGCAAACATCCGAAGCAGGCGATGCGGTTATTGAGGTTAGGGGCTATGTCCCGTCGGAGAATTCATACCTGGCAATGCGCCAGTTAAAATTGAGCGTTACCCCCGGAACGATCAATGAAGCCAGTATGATCAAGCATCTTTTTGACTGGTCAGCGTGGCATAGCAGTTCTTTTATAGACGGGGATATTGTCGTCGTTGATCGTCCGGGGGATTCAACTGACGGCTATGAAGGAAATAATAATTCGACCCATAATGAAGCCGCTGATTTGAATGTCCCGGATACCTCCAGCGGTTTACGGGAGCGGGTGCCGGTAGATTCCGGTTATCAGGGGATCGATATGCAGTACTTCCGCGACGAGGCGGGCAGCCGCGTCTGGGCCCCGTCGGTTTTGCAGTTAGACGCGGTCATTGATAATGTGAGCGTGGTTTCTGCCCGGCAGTTACAGGTGCGTTTAAAGAGTGATGTTTTTACCTCACCTGCTCCCGGGCCGTCGGGTTCATCGTGGACCCAAGAGGTGGTGCTGCGTAATAAGCGGGAGGATACGGTCCTGGCGAATAAGTGGGGATATCGGAACTGGGGAGTGATCGTGAACCGGATAAATAATAATACGGTCACTCTCGAATTCGACGGGAGCATTAACTTTAATTCTCATCCTGCGGACCGCTGGCTTGTCAATGAAGAGGTGGCTTTAGTCAGGCGGTTTTACTATGATTCAAGCCATAGTAATCCCAATCATGATTATGATAATGAAAACATCTGGTATGTCGCTGGGGATTTGCTTCTTGATGTAAGAAGCCATGACCTGAGCTTTGACGGTACCAGCCTCGTCGGGGAAAGAGATATCGTTATTAAGGGCGAAGATTCGATCACCATGGTCGCTTCGCGCCAAAGGATACCCCGCGGGAGGCGTTCCCGCAGGGTTATCCGCCTGACCTATCCGAACCTGGCAACACAATATGGGAATATACTTTCTTATGAGACTCCGTCAGGCAATAATGAGACACAAAGGAGAGACAACCGGAATTTTGACGGGCTTATTTATACACAGGATGGCACGATATATCTTAACTATCTTGATGGAAGGTCCGTTATGGGCAATGATGTTTATTTAGACGGGCGGGTGAGGATACGCTATGCCACCAGGTTTGTCAAAGATAACGGTTTTATCGGAGCGTTTGATTCTATCACCTGGCAGGAGCAGTAGGGAGGGCATATGGGAAAGAAAATAGCAGTGGGTATAGGTATAATAACGCTGGTTTGCTTGGGTATGAGCGTATCCCTGCGTGCACAGCGTCCGGTTGAGCCGGCAGGCGCAGTCGATGAGTTCGCTCGTCTTGTCGATAAATTCGATCAGTTGGCGGCACATACGAATGAAACGGATAAATTGGTCCTCGCTCAATTGGCGGTGGTGATCAGTAATCAGGAAAAGATACTTAAAGAGTTGGAGATCGTCAAGGTGAGGGCTACGAGAAGATAGCCGTATCCGTCGGAAGGGGCTTCTTAGAACAAGGAACGGCCCGTTGGGCCGATTGCAAATTATAAAATGAATAACCAGAAGCAGGAAAATCAGTCCGCCGTGAAAACGCCAAAGACGAAATCATCCAATTCGATCCATGATCTCTTGTTTTTGTTTTCGGCGGCTTTCCGGAATTTTATCGCTTCCGGACAGCATGTTATCGGCATTGACCTTGGCTCAAGCCATATCAAGGTGCTGCAGCTGCAAAAGATCAGCAAGGGATACCTGATAACTGATTGTGTTATCCGCAGCATCCCTTTGGAGATCCGGGAAGATGCTCCCGCGAAGAAAAAACTGTTCCAGGATATCATTAGAAAATTCATTGCCGATAGTCCGATTAAAACACGCTTTGCCCGTATAGCTGTTTCGGGTAAAGGTATCTTTGTTTTTTCCTTGAGCGTTCCGGTGATCAATAAAAAAGATCTACGGGGGTTGATCGGCCTGGAATTGAAAAAGCGGATGCCTTTTCAAGTCGATATCAACCACGTATCGTTTGATTTCTTGATCACCGGCCGCGCTCAGGATGATAAAGGGCCTAACCTGCAGGTAACCTGTATCGCGGTTGACCGTTCTGTGCTTGACGAACAGGTGCAATTCCTTAAAGATATCAATATCCGCCCGTTGGCGATCAATGTTGTCCCGGATGCTCTGGGCAACCTTTTGCCTTTTTGTGTCGATGCTCCCGTCGGTAAGACCGTTATGCTCCTTGATGTGGGCGCTAATAATACAACGCTCAATTTTTATAAAGGAAGAGACCTGGTGTTTATGCGCGATATCCCCGTCGGTGGAGACCACTTGACCCGGGCGATGGCAAAGCCGGTAGCTTCGGGGGATCAAACCATTGAATTAAGCTTTGATGATGCCGAGAAGATCAAGCGTAACTGCGGTATCCCCCTGGAAGACGAGTCCCGGACTGAGTTCTTGACGGATTATGGGGCTTTACTGGGAGAACAGATATCGACTATGTTCCGTCCGACACTGGAACGCTTGATCATGGAGATCACCCGTACCGTCAGCTATTACTCCAAAACGTTCAAAGCCGAAAATATCGAAGAATTGTATATTACCGGAGGCAGTTCCCGTTTGAAGAACCTGGATAAGTTTTTTTTGTATAATCTTGAACGTTTAAAGAAGGTGGAACGGCTCAATGTCCTTAAGGCGATCAAGGGGTGGACGGAAAAGGGAGTTTTAAAGCAGGATTTTGTGATGGAACAGGCCGCTCCTCATCTGGCGGTAGCCTTTGGGCTTTGTTTAGGCGGCGGCGGGAAAATAAACCTGCTGCCGAGCACTGAAAAGTTAGAACAGAAAACACTGTTTATACGTTTATTGCTTAAACTGTTTTTTCCCGTAACCCTGCTTTTGTTCTTAGTGATGCACGGGTTCAGCTACCTTAATAACGTCAGGTATAAAAATCTTATTCAGGCCACACAGGATGAGATCTTGCGCCTTGAACCGACGGTTACCCAGGTTAAAGGGTATTTAGACATGAAGACACGCTTAGACCAGCGCAAGGACCTTTTGGAAAAAGCGATAGGAAAACAGCCTTTATGGTGGGGGATCTTTAAAGAGCTCAGCAATATTACGCCGAAGAATGTCGTGTTAACGAGGGTTAATACGGATTCGGCTAAAGAGAACAAAGAAATACATTTGAGCGGCAGGATCGTTTCTCAATATACGATCGTTGATCTGGCCTTGTCGCAGTACCAGATGGTGCTGGAGGAGTCTCCCTTTTTTAAGGATGTCATTTTAGTTTCCAGCGAGCGGGATAAATATTCTCCGCTTCCCGCGGCGACATTTGAAATAACCTGTAAATTGGAATATTAGTAAAAAAATGCCATGGCGAAAAAAAACGGGAATACGTTAAGAGATATCGCGGTTATTTTTGTCGTATCAGCCGTTATTTTGGCCCTTATCCAGGTATTCTTAGGGGGAGCCTTGGCGAAAGCGGCGAATAAGCTCAAAATTGAATTCAGCGAGCAACAATTTAAGCTTCAGGAATCAGAGGCGCTTATCCGCGCGCTGCCTGATCCGAAAAAGGCTATGGAAGATATCGCTAAGAAGGCGGAGGAATTTAAGGACGCCGAGATCAATAAGAAGCAGGTCCCGCGGCTGGTTACCCTGCTCGGCGCTTCGATAAGCCAGTATAATATGTCGGTCGCCTCTATTCGCCCGCGTGATGATATACGATCATCAAGTGAAAACCTCCCTCCCGGAGTCAATAAGGTGTATATCGAGGTGGTGCTTAATTGTTCTTATCAGGAATTAGGGGAATACTTGGCCAATCTGGGGAAATTGCAGGTAGCTTTTATCGTGGAATCGATAACTATCGATAAGAAGGCAGGCAAGGATATTGCTGCCGTAGTGCAGGATAAACTCAAAGAGAAGGACCCGGGGAAACCGCGCGACCTTGTGGCAACGCTTCTTTTAAGCACGTATATGGTTTTAGAAATATAACAGGATACGCATGTCTAAACAGATAAAACAGATCATTGTCACCGGCTGTTTGATCGTCGTTTTAGCCTTGGTAACGCTGGGGAATTTTAAAAAGAAGCCATCCCGCGCGCCGGTACCACAGACGCAGACAACCGTGGCGCTTGCTCCTCCGGCGGCAGTATCGTCTCTCTCTGCGCCGGCCCCGCTTGCGGCAACGAGTGATACGATGCGCGCCCAGCAGCTGGAACGAGGCAAGCTTACCTGGGGCCGCGATCCTTTTGTCGCCTTGTTTGATAAAGAGTTTAAAATGGATGAATTAAAGCTGCAGGGGATATCATTCGGAAAAAACAGGGCAGGGTATGCTTTTATCAATAACGAGATCGTGAAGCAGGGCGATGCGGTCGGCGGCTATGAGGTCGTTGAGGTGGAGAAAGAAAAAGTGCTGCTTAAAAAAGAAAACCAGAGTTTTTATCTGAGGTTTCCCGGGGAATTAAATCAATGAGCCCCCGGGCATATAAAAATAGTCAAACTATTTGTCGGAGTGTGGTATAATTTTCTATCAGGAAACCATCAGGTATTATCCAAGAGGCATGCATCATGATTGAAAAGCGGGTCAGGCTGAAATTATGTGTTGTTATCTTGTTAGGGCTCTTTTTGTCTTGGGCGGGCCTCCTTATTGCCCAGGAACAGCAGATGATCGAATCCCTGGAATTCCGCGAGGTTGACATTAAGGATGTTTTACGCCAGCTGGCTAAACAATATAACCTGAATATCATTTTTTCGGAAACGGTCAAGGGGCTGGTCACGGTCCAATTGAACAATGTCAGCATTGACCAGGCGCTGGATTCGATCATCACGGTCAACGGTTTTGCTTACTCTAAGAAAGACAATGTCTATAAAGTAACGACGCAGGATGAGGTCGTCAAACAGGGCAATCAGACAAAGCTTTTTAAACTGAATAATGCCGATGCCTCCTCCCTTAAGACTACGCTCGCCAAAGTCCTCTCTTCCGACGGATCGATAGAAGCCGACAGCCGTTCGAACTCGATCATCGTGACGGATTCCAGCTCCGTGATCAATAAGATCGAAGCCATGGTCCCCTCCCTCGATGAATTGACTTCCCAGGTTTTGATCGAAGCCAAGATGATCGAGACGTCTCTTACGGTCAACGATAAATTAGGGATCGATTGGACGACGACCATAAAGGCTACCGGCGCAAAACGGGCAATAACCTTTCCTTTCAGCCCTAAAGGCGGCAATGAGCTTGTGCAGAATTTTCTGCCTTCAGCATCTTCTACCGACACTGATTTTAACGCGGCTAATCCTACGGGGTTTCCCTATACCGTTTTGAGCGATTTTACCTTCGGGACCCTTGATTTTTCCGCTTTCCAGGTTATCCTTGATTTCCTGAAATCACGCAATAAAACCAAACTCGTCGCAAACCCCCGTATTGTCACCATCAATAATCAGAATGCAGTGATCAATGTCGGCAAGGTCCTGTCATTGCCGACCTATGAGCGTAACGAAACTACGGGGAACCTGGAGATCACCGGGTGGACCAATTATAATGTCGGGGTTAAGCTGGATGTGACCCCGCAGGTCAGCCCTGACGGGCATATTAAATTAAAGCTCAAACCTGAAGTGAGCAGCCTCGTTGGATACGCCTCTGAGCGTGATGGGGTAAAAGAGGGCCCGATCACATCTTCGCGCTCCGCGCAGACGGAAGTCCAGATCAAGGACGGCCAAACGGTTGTTATCGGCGGCATGGTGAAGGATGAAACAGCGACTACTGAGAAAAAAATCCCTTTCTTGGGGGATATTCCTTTCTTAGGGGCTCTCTTTAAGCGCAAAGAAGTCGGTTCGACTGAAAACCCGACTGAGAAGACTGATCTGTTGATATTCGTTACCGCGCATATTATTAAAGACGATGATTTACCGCTCGTCGCCAGCGAGAGCAATATGGTTACCGCGCTGCCCCGGCCGGTAAAAGTTAAAATGAGAGAGATTAAATGACGGATAAGAAATTATTCAGTCTTTTTGTCATAATCATGCTGTTCTCTTTTGTGTTGTTTCAAGCGGTCAAACTTTCCCGGAAAACCCGCCCGGCAACCGGCGGGGATACTAATGGGGCTTCCGTTTCAATACTGGAATCAGAGGTACAGCAATTACGGAACGTAGTCAATGGATTCGGTAAATTTAATCTTACGCTCCATCAGGCGTTTAACGAGGAAAAAGAAAAGGCCCTTGAAGTGAAATCAAGGGTCCTTGACCTGCAGGGGCAGTTGAAAGATGCGATGAAGCAAAAGGATGATCTGGAAAAAGAATTGGCGAAACTCAAGGGGAATGCCGATCTTTCCCTGCCGGTTAAAGAAAAGATCGTGCAGCTCGAACGTATCTTGACGGAGTTAAAGCTTCAGCCGGATAAGGGGTCAGAATTTATCGCTCAATTAGAGAATTTAGGCAAAGAACTTGATGTGGTTAATGCCCAGGTCCCTGCGTTATTGAGCGAGATAGCGGTATATAAAGAACAAACAGAGCGGTTTCGTGAAAGCTTGACGCAGAAAGAGGAGGAAATACAGGCGCTTAAAAGACAGTTCGCAGAAGCGCAATCCCAGAAAGAAGCGTTACAGAATACTTTGTCTTCTGTTTCCGGGCAGTTGCAGGCTGTGGCAAATGAAAAAGCATTGTTGGCGCAGAAGGCCCTTGATTTGGAAAAAACATTGAATGAGCTTTCCCGCGGCGGCCCTGACCTTAAGCCGGTCCTGGATAAGCTGGACAGGGAATTAAAAGACGCTCAATCGCGGGAGGCAAAGCTTATACAGGAAAAACAGGATTATACGCAGCGTACCGAGAAACAAAAGTTGAACTTGGCGCTTTTGAGCAAGAAGAATCAAGAGCTGGTAAAAGAGGTGAATTTGTTTAAGTCGCAGCTGGCGAAATTGGATAAAGATTATTCTGATTTAGGCGATAAACATGCTACTGCCCAGTTAGCCATGAAGCAGAATGAGGCCGAGTTGTCCCGTCGGAAAGAAGAAGTGGTTTTTATAAGGCAACGGCTGGAAGAAGCAGACGCCAAGACATTCGAGGTCTACTCAAAATATAAAGAGATGAAGAAAGAATCCGCGTTGCTGCGGGAACAGAATGTTTCGGTCCAGTTAGAGCGGGAAACCATGGTCAATGATTTAAACCAGACTAAGGCTAAATTAAATGAATTGCAGAATAAATTTCAGCAGGTCAGCAATATGTTTAAACTGGCTGAGCCAAATCTTTCTGACGAAACCGTTGAGCCCTCAGAAGCTGCCGGGAAGAAGGTCGGAGTTGAGTTGCTGCCTAAAAATAACGGAGAATAGCGGGTGAAAAAAATAAGCAGGAACATAGTGCTGATGGGTTTGGTATGGGGGGGGATGGTGGCCGCCGGGCTTGTTTTCGCCCAGGAACACGCTGCAGTTTCTTTCTCTCCCGACGATAAGGTTAAGAAGGCAAAAGAGTATTATTTGTCGGGAGAAAAATACCTTCAGGAAGGCAATTACATCCTTGCCGATGAAGAATTAAAGAAAGCGCAGGACCTTTTGGGGGGGATCCCCGCGCGCACAGCGCCTATGGCGCCGGCTTCTTTGACAGCTGCG
>CAZPNW010000209.1:0-8360 GCA_964588175.1 uncultured Planctomycetales bacterium | reverse complement strand
GCAGGTACAGGCTTAATACCTTGCTCGTGGAAAAATTGTCTCCCGGAGGGCAGATCATCTTGTCTTCTACTATTGAAAATTATCCCGGGTTTCCCGGTGGTATTGAGACCCAGGAATTGATCGGCCGTTTTAAAAAACAGGTGGATGAACTGGGGGTTGAGATAGTTTCCGATGAGGTGGCTGAGCTTTCCTGCCTGACTGAGGCGGTTGCGCCGGTGTACACGCTTAAAACCACGGAAGCCGTCTATGAAACCAAAAGCATTATTATCGCCAGCGGCGCCAGCTCTAAGCCTCTTGGCGTTGAAGGTGAAACGCGATTGACCGGAAGGGGTGTTTCTTACTGCGGGACCTGTGACGGCCCGATGTTCAAGAATAAAGATATCGTGGTTGTCGGCGGGGGCGATCGGGCTATTGAGGAGGCGCTGTTTTTGAGCACCTACGCGAAAAAGGTCACTGTTATCCATCGCCGTCAGGAATTCCGGGCGTCGATGATCCTGCTTGAAAAGGCCCGGCAGAACGAAAAAATAAATTTTATATTGGATTCTAATATACAAGAAATACGCGGCAAGGACAAGATCGAATCGGTGCAGGTTTATAATAATAAAACCTCGACATCGAGCGAACTTGTATGCAGCGGGGTCTTCGTATTTATCGGCATTGAGCCTAATACGGGCTATTTGCGTGATTTCATCGCGAAGGACAAGCTGGGGTTTGTTGTAACCGATGATGAGTTGAAAACTAACAGAAAAGGTATCTTTGCGTGCGGTGACTGCCGGAAAAAAAGCTTGTATCAGGTGGTGAACGCCTGTGGTGAAGCTGCGGTGGCTGCGCATTCCGCGCATGGATATTTATTAAACCTATGAAAAAGATGGTTTCACACAACAAAAAACTTAAAGAGTGGGTCATGAAGATGGCGCGGATGTGCCAGCCTGACGGCATCGTCTGGATCGACGGTTCAGATAAGCAGAAGGCTCAACTGGAAAAAGAAGCGGTTACCGCGGGAGAGTTGATACCTCTGAACCAGGACAAGCTTCCCGGGTGTTTCCTGCACCGCACCAACCCTAACGATGTCGCGCGCACGGAACACTTGACGTATATTTGCACTAAAGAAAAACAGGCTGCCGGGCCGAACAATAATTGGATGGCGCCGCAGGCGGCTTATCGAAAGGCAAAAGCGATCTTTAAAGGTTCCATGAAAGGAAGGACTATGTATGTTATTCCTTTTTCCATGGGGCCGGTCGGTTCGCCGTTCAGTAAGATCGGTGTTGAGTTGACGGATTCCCGGTACGTGGTTTTGAACATGTTGATCATGACCAGGGCGGGAGAGAGTGTCCTGAAACAATTGAATAAGACTCCTGAGTTTACCCGCTGCCTTCATTCGATCGCTGACCTTGATATCAATAAAAGGCTTATTTTACATTTCCCTGAAGATAATACGATCTGGAGCGTGGGGTCGGGGTATGGCGGGAACGTGCTTTTAGGGAAAAAATGCTTAGCGCTTCGTTTAGCCAGTTATATGGGTGAAAAAGAAGCCTGGTTTGCCGAGCATATGCTTATTATGGGTATCGAAGAGCCTAATGGCCATGTGGAATACATTGCCGCGGCTTTTCCGAGTGCCTGCGGAAAGACCAACCTGGCGATGCTTATCCCTCCGCAAGGGTTAAAGAGGAAGGGGTATCGGATCTGGACGGTGGGTGATGATATTTCGTGGATGAGGATAGATTCTGACGGTTCTCTATGGGCGATCAATCCTGAAATGGGATTTTTTGGTGTTGCCCCGGGAACGAATATGAAAAGTAACCCGAATATGGTCACGACTATCAAGAAAAACACTATTTATACGAATGTTTTATTAAAACCCGACGGGACGGTTTGGTGGGAGGGCTCCGATGAAGCTGCTCCGGCAAGCGGTATTGACTGGCAGGGCAGGCCGTGGAAGCCGGGCATGAAAGATAGCGATGGCAAGCCTGTTTCAGCGGCTCACGCCAACAGCCGTTTTACCACACCGATAACTCAATGTCCGTCTATTTCATTCAGGGTAGACCAGCATCACGGTGTGCCTATTTCAGCGATCGTCTTCGGCGGCCGCAGGCAGTTCCTGGCGCCGTTAGTATATGAGTCGTTTAACTGGCAGCATGGCGTGTTTGTGGGCGCGACCATGGCTTCTGAGCGGACTGCCGCGCAGGTGGGGAAATTAGGCGAAGTCCGCCGTGACCCGATGGCAATGCTTCCGTTTTGCGGCTATAATATGGCTGATTATTTCCGTCATTGGCTTAAGATGGGCAAGAAAATGGCAAAGGCGCCGAAGATCTTCAACGTGAATTGGTTCAGGATGGATGAAACCGGGAAATTCCTTTGGCCCGGATATACTGAAAACCTGCGCGTCTTAGAATGGGTCCTGGACCGTTGTAATAATAAGGTCGAGGCAGAGAAGACGCCGATAGGTTATATCCCGAAAGCGCGGGATATCGATATGACAGGATTGAATTTAGCGGCGGGCGCGTTGGATAAACTTTTAGCCGTGGATAAGAAAGATTGGCGCGAAGAGTTAAAGGGAGTCAAAGAGTTCTTTGAACAATTCAAAAAAGACCTGCCGGAAGAGCTGTGGCAGGAATATGAGGCGCTGAGTGAGCGCCTGAGCGAGAAATAAGTGTTAAGACCTGGTCTTGAGTTGAGGTTTTAAATTATTGAAAAGACCAGGTCTTAAAATGTATCAGCTTTTGAAACCTTTTTCTTCCAAGACCGGGACTTATCTATAATAAAAAACCACAATTCAAGTCCCGGTCTTATTACAAGGATCGCAAATGGACAATACCATCGTACTATCTACCGATTTCAAGGGTCTTAAACTTTTCCGTAAAGGAAAAGTCAGGGATGTCTATGACCTGGGCGACACATTATTGATCGTTGCTACCGACAGGATCTCTTGCTTTGATGTGGTCTTACCCTGCGGTATTCCCCATAAAGGGGAGGTCTTGACCAGTCTTTCTTTATTTTGGTTCGATTTCTTAAAAGGCCTCGTACCAACTCATTTGATCTCTTCCGATGTTTCCGGCTACCCGAAAGAATTACAGCCGTATAGATCTGTTCTCCAGGGCCGTTCGATGCTGGTGCGTAAGACCACGCCGCTGGCGGTAGAATGTGTTGTCCGGGGATATCTTTCCGGCTCCGGTTGGAAAGAGTATAAGCAGAAACGATCCGTCTGCGGCATCCCTTTACCTGCCGGCCTTAAGGAATCATCCCTTTTGCCAGAAGTCATTTTTACGCCTTCCACTAAAGAAGATGTCGGCCATGATATCAACGTCGACCAGGCCTATGTTGAGAAATTGATCGGCAAAAAGACAGCTGATACGTTGAAGGGCCTCAGTGTCGCGATCTACGCGAAAGCCCGCGATTACGCCCTCACGAAAGGCATTATTATCGCCGATACAAAATTTGAATTCGGGCTTGATAACGGAAAAGTCATTTTGATCGATGAAGTCCTTACCCCTGATTCATCCCGGTTCTGGCCAAAACAGATGTATGCCGCCGGCCAGGCTCAACCTAGTTTTGACAAGCAGTTCGTCAGAGATTACCTGGAAAGCCTCACTTGGGACAAGACCCCTCCGGCGCCAAGGCTGCCCGCGGACATTATTGAAAAGACCAGCCTCAAATACCTGGAAGCATATAAATTGCTTACCGGAAAAGATCTAACGTAATGCCCTTGTTTAAAGGGGAGGCCGCACTCTATGAAAATCTTTAAGAAGTTCCTGTCGGTGCTTTTTCGGATCAGCATAAGCCTTGTTTTGCTGATTTTTTTGTTTAAACAGGTAGATAAAAAGAGCCTCATCGACATTTTACGTAATGTCGATGTCCCGCTGCTGCTTTTGGCGCTGGTTATTTTCGCGTTTAATTATTTGTTATGCTTTTACCGCTGGAACATGCTTTTAAAGACCGCGGGCATTAAGGTGCCTACCTGGAGAGTGTTCGTCGCGTATTGCGGCGGGATATTCTTCAGCCTCTTCCTGCCGACATCGATCGGGGGGGATTTTGTGCGCAGTGTCGATTTAGCGGTGCATACCAAGAAGCCCAGCGAGGTAGTGGCTACCGTGATCCTTGACCGCTTAAGCGGTTTTATCGGGCTGGTGGTCTTAGCGTTGGCGGCGTTGTGCCTGGGATGGAAATTCATGCAGAACAGCACTATCCTCATTGCTGTCGCGCTTTTGACAGCGGTCTTGATCGGTGTTTTGCTGGTGATGTTCAATAACTTTTTATATTCGAGGACAAACGCGTTTTTATCATCGATCCGCTTTGGCGCAGATCCCGCTCGCCCGGGGAATATCGGTTCCCGGATATCCGCGATGCTGGGTAAATTAAAAGAACTCCTGACAGAAACTCATAAAGAGATACATTATTTCCGCAGGCATAAGAAGGTCATCATCATTAATATCGCGATCTCTATTCTCATACAGACTGTTTCGCCGCTCACTTTTTACATCACCGCTTTATCCCTGGGTATAAAGATACATATCCTTTACTTTTTTGTTTTTCTTCCTGTTATCGGGGCGATCACGCTTTTACCTGTTTCGATAGGGGGACTGGGGATACGCGATGCCGCTACCATATTCTTTTTTGCCCAGGCAGGGGTGAGTAAATATTTAGCGTTCGCTATGTCCCTGGTGAGTTTTTCTTTTATTGTGGTATATGCAAGTATGGGAGGGCTGGTGTATGTCCTTGCAGTACGTGATCGACGGGTATAACGTTATTAAACATGCCAGTTTCGTCCCTCCGAAGAAGGTCAAAGACGCGAAAACCGCTTTGCTTGAGGTCATCAAGGCATATCATCTCTGCGGCAGCCCGAAGAACAGCGTTACGGTGGTTTTTGACGGCTTCCCGGATTCATATAATTCTGTTTTAACCGATGTTCGGATCTCTGTTATTTTTTCGCGCGAGGAAAGCGCTGACGAGCGGATCAAAAGAATCGTTTCTTCATCAGGCAATCCTAAAATTATTATCGTTGTCACTGATGACCGGGACATAAAGTCCTGTATTCGCGCTGCCGGAGCCCATCCCCTGGGCGTGGATGAATTCTTGAACTGCCCTAAAAGGGAGCGGCCGGCCTCCGGCAGGAGTGAGCCGGTGAAATCAGACTTGTCATACACGCAAATGGATTCGATCAATAAGGAATTAAAGGAGATCTGGTTAGGAAATGGCAAAGAAAAAAAACGAACTGGATGAGAAAAAAGATTTTATAAAATTCCTCGGCACGGCGGGCGCCCGGTTTGTGATGATAAAACAACTGCGGGCTTCAGGCGGGATATGGGTATCGTATAAAGGCACCAATATTTTGATTGACCCCGGTCCCGGGAGCCTGGTGCGGTGCTCTGCCAGCAGGCCTAAGCTTGACCCGTCGAGCTTGGATGCGGTCATCCTGACCCATAAGCATCTCGACCATTCAGGCGATATTAATGTCATGATCGAGGCGATGACCGAGGGTGGATTTAAAAAGCGCGGCCTTGTGTTCGCTCCCGCCGACTCACTCGATAGTGACCCGGTGATATTTAACTATTTGCGCCATTTCCCGGAGGAAATACATATCTTGAAAGAGAACCAGGCTTATTCCGCGGGCGCGTTTTCATTTACGACTTCAATGAAACATATCCATCCGGTTGAAACATACGGCTTGCGCTTTGTGATGAACGGTGTTTCAGTGGGGTTATTGACCGACACGAAATACTTTAAGGAATTGGGTGATTTTTACAAGGCGGATATTTTGATCATTGGTGTTGTTTTAGCCGTTCCCCGTCCGGGTATCGACCATTTGTCTATGGCTGATGTGGAAGCCTTGGTCCAGGATTTAAAGCCCGCTCGCGCGGTATTGACACATTTTGGGATGAGCATGCTGAAAGCCAAACCCCATATTGTGGTCACAGAATTAACTCAAAAGACAGGTATAGAAGTCGTTGCCGCGTATGACGGGATGACTTTGGGTTTTTAAGGCCAATAATTGAATTTACTTAGTACGGTAATTTTACTATAATATTCTTATGAAAAATATCCTTCTCCATATCTGTTGCGGCGTATGCGCCAGTTATCCGATAGTCAAACTGCGGGAAGACGGGTTTAATCCTGTCGGATTCTTTTACAATCCCAATATTGATTCCGAAGAAGAGTATAAGCGCAGGCTCGATGTCGCTTATGATGTCTCCGGCAGGCTTGCCTGCGACCTGATCGCCGGGGAGTATGATTTACAAGCCTGGCGTGAGGAAGTCATAGGCCTGGAAAATGAGCCGGAAGGAGGCGCCCGATGTGTCGCCTGTTTTAAAATGCGCTTGCAGATGACCTATAAGAAAGCCATAGAAATGGGAGGGAATTATTTCACCACGACACTTACGGTAAGCCCTCATAAAAATACTGTTGTAATTAATGAAATAGGATCTTTAATAAGCCCTGAATTTTTTATCCCCTACGATTTTAAGCAAAATAACGGGTTTAAACAGGCAATGGATTTTGCCAAACAACATTCGTTGTATTGCCAGCATTATTGCGGCTGTGAATACAGCAGGAAGAAAAAATGAAGCGAGAAAAAATCGAGTATTTTTCTCCCATAACGATTAGGGTCCCGAAAGACGATATTTTAGCGCGTTTAGGATATCAAAGTTCTAAAACGCGTTTGAAAGTTGAACAAAAAATACAGACCGAACGTTTTATCGAAGAAGCTGTGTCTTTTATCTCGGTGCAGGGCGCGGCATTCAGGGTAGCTGTTCAGCAGGAAGAAGACGGTCTGATCCGCCTGGCTGACGGGACAGTATTTCAGAGCCGCCAGCTGTCGCTGTTTTTAAAGGGGTGCGGTGAGATCCTGCTTATGGCAGCGACTGCCGGCAAAGAGATCATTCAGATGATCGAGCAGGAGTCAAAAGCGGATAATCTGACCCGCGGCGTTGTTTTCGACGCGGTTGCCAGCGAAATGGTGGATAGCTCCTTGGATTGGATCATGGGGTATTTTAACCGTCAGTTACGGCGGGAAAGTTTGACTTTGACGAAAAACCGTTTTTCAGCCGGATACGGCGATTTTTTGCTGGAAAACCAAAATACGATCTATAAGATCTTGAACCTTAAACACCTGGGCATAACCATAACGAAAGCCAGCATCCTGGTCCCGGAAAAATCAGTCACTGCTATCGCGGGAATAAGAAAGGGTTAACCTATGAAGAGTAAGGAGTTTATTAAGGGGCTCTTAAGAAAAAAAGTTTTGATCTTGGATGGCGCTACCGGAACACAGCTGCAGAAATACGGCATGCCAACAGGTGAATCTCCCGAGCTTTGGTGCTTGGACAATCCTAAAGTTTTGCAGGCGGTGCATGCCGACTACGCGCAGGCAGGCGCTCACATCGTTTATACCTGCACGTTCGGCGGCAACCGTATTAAATTAAGCCAGTACGCAGCGCCACAGGTTAATAAGGTCAATAAAGGGCTTGCTGTGTTGGCTAGATCGGCTGTGGGCGATAAAGTTCTGGTTGCCGGCGATATCGGCCCTACGGGAAGTTTTATCGACCCTTTCGGGCCGCTTGGTTTCGAAGAGGCTGTTGAGATTTATAAAGAACAGGCCCGCGGCCTGCTTGAGGGAGGGGTAGACCTTTTTGTCATTGAAACGATGATGGATATCCAGGAAGCGCGCGCCGCCCTCATTGCCGTTAAAGAGTTGACCGATAAATTCGTGATGGTGACCATGACCTATGAAAACAGCGGCCGTACGTTAAATGGGACGGATCCGCTGGCCGCGTTGGTAATATTGCAGTCGCTGGGCGCGGACGCGGTAGGGTGTAATTGTTCCACGGGCCCCGCAGATATGTTGAAACAGCTCCACGTGATGAGGCCGTACGCGAAAGTGCCGCTTGCCGCTAAACCCAATGCCGGGATGCCGCGGCTTGCCGCGGATAAGACGGTATTCGATATGGATGCGCAAACCTTTGCTTCGTTCGGGAAAGATTTTATTAAAGCGGGCGCCGCGTTATTGGGAGGCTGCTGCGGGACAGATCCCGGGCATATTAAAGCCTTAAGCAATGCTGTTAAAGGAAAGATCCCGCTTGCTCCTGCCTGCGCTTCGGTAAGCGCGCTCGCCTCTGCCCGTAAAACGGTTTTTATCGGCACAAACAGGCTTCCGGTCATTATCGGTGAGCGTATCAATCCTACGGGAAAGAAAGACCTGCAGGAAGAACTGCTTAGATCAAAATTTTCGATCGTCAGGCAGATGATCAAAGACCAGGTGAACAAGGGCGCTGAGGCTTTGGATATAAATATCGGTGTCGCCGGTATTGATGAAGATAAGATCATTCGCTCGATCATCGAGTTGCACGCGACAATATCCGACGCGCCGCTGG
>CAZPNW010000208.1:0-13879 GCA_964588175.1 uncultured Planctomycetales bacterium | reverse complement strand
GCCGGTGTGCCGCCTTCTGCTTACACCCGGCGCTATGTGGAAGTTGCGCCGGTGTTCCGCTTTCTGCGGAAAAAAAAGCCCGGGACACTGTTATGTGTCCCGGGCAATATCTTAAATTAAGATTATAATTTGACTACGTTTGTAGCCTGTTCGCCTTTAGGGCCCTTTTCGATCTGAAACTCGACTTGAGCACCCTCATCTAAAGACTTGTAACCTTCACCCTGTATTGCGCTGTGATGCACGAATACATCGCTGCCATTTTCAGGAGTGATAAATCCATAACCTTTTTGGTTATTGAACCATTTTACTATTCCTTTTGCCATTACTTACTACCTCCTTTCCGTCTAAAATTATAGTAAATAATGACAAGACTTAAAAAAAAACGCAAGGTTAGTACTCTAATCCTTGCGGCTTAAGACTTCTAATCTGTTATTTACTACAATTATAAGTATACTCACTTTTCTCTTTTTGTCAATATAAATCTTTTATTTTTTTTTACCGCTTAAACCCTTTCCTATTGCAAAGGCCTCCCCCAAATTTTTACCGGTCCCATAATAAGTGAGCGTTGCCGGGTTAAAACTAAATGGCTGTATTTTCCCAATATCGGGGATTGAGCCTTTTTCCAGCATATTCTCATCGGCTTTGATATCCTTGATCTCCCCGATAAATTGCGTATGCAACCCGATCTTAACCGTATTGATAAGCCGGCATTCCAGATTTAACGAGAATTCTTCAATATAAGGAGCATCGACAATATCGCTCTTGCACGGGGTCAATCCGGTGACAGCGAATTTATCTTCATTCTTCCCGGAGGCGATCCCCAAATAGTCCGCTTCCTTAATATGCTTTTCTGATGGGATATTAACAGTGAATGCCTTGCGTTCCATAATATTACCGTACGTATAGGTAGCTTCCCGTAAAGAGATCGCCACGCACGGCGGAGCAGAACAACAGATACCTCCCCAGGCAACGGCCACAGCATTGGGCCTCCCTGATTTATCGTAGGTCGCGACAATAAAAACCGGTGTTGGAAAAAGAATAGTTTTAGCTCCTATAGATTTCTTCATAACCGCCTCCTCGCCTTGTTATAAATTCTTACTGATTTCCTTTAATATCTTAGATGATGCTTCTTTATCACCTTTGACCGCTCCGACGCGGATATCGATCCTTGAAGAAGTATCGGTTAACCTGCGGATATCGATCCAGATCGTCTTACCGTCGGTATATTTACTCATGAGCTGAGCGATATGCTCTTGTTTTGTTTCTTTCGTGACCTCAAGATTTAACGACCGAAGAGCCAGCAAAGAAGCTTTGATCGCCTTATCAAAAGGGGCGCTTACTTCTTGAGATAACTTTTCTGAAAGCCAGGCAGCAGTGCCTGCACCGCCGGCAGCACCGGCTAATAACGCGACACATCCATATACATTCACAAGAAGAAAAATCGCGCATGCTGCTCCTGCCAATTGGTTGAAAACAACCGATCTGGTTGAATTACCCCTCATACATACCTCCTTGTAAATTTTATATATTATAAATGAAAACTAAGGATTTACAAAACATATAATATCCCTTGGGGAAATAGTTGCTTTAAGTTACTGAAGCAGGACAAACGATAGGACAATGTTTGCGGGATTGGATTATTTTAGCCAGATCTCTGAATTCACGGCGCCATCATTTAATATAACCCTATCTTGCTTGATCTCAACGACGGTATTTTCCCCCACTTTTTCTCCGACTCCGACAACAATATCATCGATTATGGCCCTCGGTGATTTCGCATCCCAGATTATTCCGGTCAAACCGGATAAACCGTTGCTGTTGAGAGAGAAAATGTCCCTTTTATACGAAGAAAAGCTTGTTCTCTTTGCGCGCCGCTTTACCGAAGATAACAGTTCCCCTGATCTTACATTGTCAGCAGGGTAAATGCCTTCCGGGGCGAAAGGAATTCCGCCCTTTCCTTTTACGGGAGCGGTAATTCCATAAATTAAGCTGAAAATACCGGCAGCTCCGAGGATAATCAAGATTATAAGTTTTTTATCCTTCATTTTATTGTTTGCCCGCCTATCCTCTCCTGCCAATGACTTCAGGAGGCCGGACAATTAGCCTTTCTTTTTTCCCAGGATATATATATGTAAGACCATATTTACCTTGAGTTTATTTTCATTTTCCGTATTTAAGGCCGCGTCAAAACTCTTGACCTTTATTACGCTTTTCCGAAGATTCGCCAACGAACCCAGGAAAACAGCGAATTTCTGCTCTGAAGCGCTTATAATTATCTCAAGCGGCAATATCTTATATTGCCGATCAGGCTCACTTATTATTTCACCGGGCTTTATTGAAATAAAACTGATCCCCTTTAGTTTCCCATATTGGGTCAATTCAGCGATCGCAAGCGAGACCTCATCTTCTGTAATAAGCGCCCTTTCATCTTGGGTGAGTTCTGCTTGTTCTATGGCGGAACGCGCGCCTGCTAAATACTTTTCAAAGGCTTTGTTTTCCAAAGAACTTACCTTGAGCCTTTTTATTAACGGCGCATAAAAAACCGCATGCATCGCGATTACAATCAATGCGGTCGCGATCGATATTATTAAACCCATTCTTCTCTGTACCAACTCTAATCCGTTCATTTTATTGATCTATCATGCATTTTAATTCAAATTCTATCCCCGCAGAGTCTCCCCTATTCTTGCTCTCGACCAATTTAACATTACTCAACAGGCCTTTTTCTAACGCGAGTATGAACTGGGCGAGTATTTGCTCGCCGTCTTGAGCGACAACTGCCCCCTCCATAGTAATTAAATCATCGTCCATTCTCAGATGCCTGATATACGCTTTATCGGGGATCAAGTTCGAAAGTTCGATAAAAACATCTTCCCATTGGGGCTCGTCAACCAATATCGCCGATGCCAAATTTTGAGCTTCTACTCGCTTTAACTGCGGCTGCAAACCTGATAGCTCAAACCTTGCCACAGAAATTCCTTTCTCGAAATTAGCCAGTTGTATCTTCATACCTACATAGGTAAAGATAAAGAGGAGAATCGCTATTATTACGATACTTTCTATAGTTAACCGCTTAAACATTCTCCCTGCGGCTTCTTTCATTACAACAGGAAGAAGATTAAGGCCTTTCCCCTCACTTAAAGCCGCGCCAATTGATAGCGCGAACCGGTGCGCATCCTGAGCTCTTTGGCCTGTCGCTTCTTTTGCGGCCTTCAAGGGAATTAACGGATCCCCAAGAACGACTGCTGCGCCTAATCGTTGGGCCAAGTATTTTATAATATCCCCCAACAAAGCACTTTCTCCGGATACGATAACCGAATCGATCTTACGCCCCACGCCTTCTTCTTTATAATAATCAAGGCTTTTTTCTATTTCGACTGCCAATTGCTCCAAAGGAATACGCGCTAAAGATAGGATCTGTATCGAGGAAATCTCATCCCCCCCCGGTAAAGATACGGTATTCGGCACAACTTTAGTAAAATCAGGACCTTTGACAGGGATCTTACGGTTAAACACAAGGGTTTTGCCCTTGCAGACGATTAATTCGGTATCAAACTCACCGATATCAACAAAACATTGAGTTTCCCCTTCTTTAAGGTAAAGGCATGCTGCCAACTTCTGCAATGCGTAAGAAAAAGGCACAAAGGAAGATGCTTTTATACCCGCCTTTTCTAATAAGGATAAATATTTATTAACTGTTTGTTCGGGGCTTACCGCGACTATTAATTCGTATTTCCTGATGCCGTTCTCAATGATCTCACCTAATATCTCAAAATCGAAAATAAACTTATCGATCGGGAACGGAAAATAGTTCTTCGATTCTAATTTTACGCCTTCACACAATTCCGCCCGAGGCATATACGGCGCTGTCACTTTTCTGATTACCGTTTGAGTACAATTAATGCTCACCACAATGGCGGCTTTCTGTATATCAATACCCTTCAATAAAGCCTTAATCGCCCCGATCAATTCCTGTTCTTTGTCACCGGCATCCCCATCAACCTGTTGTAACTCTTTCAGATCAATCCTGACGAGATGCAATCCGTCATCCTTCTTTACGAACTGCGAAACCTTGACCGTAGACGACCCGACATCCAGGCCGATAATTAGATCTTTCTTGAATAATCCCGTTAAATTCATTTTCCCCGTACCTTAAATATTATTCCGTTAAAGAGCCGGAACTATCTCATTCCAATCACGCTGATCGTACGCTGTTGAGTTCCCGTCAGCTACTGCCACTTTACCATCATGAATTGCCACAGTCCGTTCAATCTTCCTGTTCATAAGGCTCGCTGTTCCTATGGATGTGACCTTGGAGCCGAGAGCCTCTAAAGTCGAAACCCTGACACCGGAGTTCGCGCTGACCCTGGTAACTCTAAGCCGGAGATATTGAACATCGGCCGCAACAGCAAATTCATCGGTTACATCAGTCTCGCTATTATTGGTTTTCGTTACCACCGTTTTATACGTTATATTATCAGAAGATACTTGCCACATATAATCCTTAGGCGCCCGTGTTGAAGAGTTCTTGGGCACAAAAAACCTGGTTTTGTTTATACTCAATCCATAGGGAAAAGTAACGGTAATGTATTGCGGCGTTCCCACTGACGGCCTTGAAGCAGATTGCCAATACGTCGTATCCGAACCATCTATGGCAAGCCCTGCCGCTTGTTTTCCCGAAGTTGAAGAAGCAGAAGCCGCAGCACTATGCGCCGACAAAGCCCAATCCCAGCTTTCAACTTCCAGGGTATAGCTTCCGGCGCCTAAATTTTCCGTCGTAGCGGAAGTTACCCAATTTTCCCCCTTGCCGCCTGAGGCCAGGGGAGTCTTCAGGTACCAGACAGCCTTTTGAATTCCGGCTTCAGCGAGCCATAATGCCCGGGTGCTGGCTAACACATACCCTGCTCCTTTGGTCTGAACAGATGTCATATACAAAAAAGATGCCGTAATAACAGTTAACGTTACCATAATGATAAATGTAAGCACGAGTACCATGCCTTTTCTATTCACAGGTTCCTCGGCATAACCGCTGTCTTTGACCGTATCGTTTCATCGTTCCTCTTCACACTCAGATCAATAGTAATTAACGTACCGCTTATTGATACGTCTGAAACAGGCGGAGGCAATATATCGGTCATTTTAATATCCCCGGAACCGAAGGTGAACGTCCCCTTGATACCGCCCGTAAGCGCAGCTTTGCGCAATTGATACGCGCTTTTGTCAAATGCCAGCGGATATGAATCAGCGGCATTATAAAGATAATAGATATAATAACTAACCAGGTCGGGAGAGAAGCGTATCTCATCATTTGAACATTGAACAGCCTTTACATCCCGCAGGTCACGCACGACCTCTTCAACGCCCCTATCAATATTTATATCAATGCCCGCCCTCGTTTCCTCACTTGACCAGCTCAATAATATTACCCTGAGCACAGAAACAAGGACCAAGGTCAAAACAACAAGCATCGCGATCGTGATCATAAGCTCTATTAATGTCAAGCCGCCTCTGTTAGTCCGCATTATCATTAATAATTCGTTACCAAAGTCATCAGGGCTACATCTGCCTGCCCGCCTTTGGTATCCCAGGAAACGGTTACCGCTACTTGTTTGAGACCCGTCTGCAGGACGGTCACTGCCACTTGCCTTTGAAACACAGGAAATCCCGATACCGCAGACTGGGCTTCATTAGCAACATTCGCATACGTTTTATTTTTAATATCTTCCAGCTTCTCCTGCGCGAGGTTAAGGGCTAATGCTACACGCTCAACATCACCGGAGGTAACCATCCCCGAACTGAACGCTCCCACGATCGATAGTACTCCCCCCGTAAGAAGAAGCGTTGCAATAAGCACTTCTAAAAGTGTAAATCCTCTTTTTCTTCGCTTCAAGAGCATATTTCACTTATTGCCGCCGTTAACGCTGCACGAGACATAATAGTCGGGCGCAGTATTACGGTTGCGTATCTTTCGTAGCCCCGTTAGTAACATAAATACAGCTTGAGCCGTTGGTTTCGGTGATCACTCCCGCCGTCGAGATCGCGGCACTTCCGTTAGCACCGACACCGGCAGAATAAATGACATAATATTTAACCGGTGTCGCCCCATCAGTCGCATACCCATACTGAGCCGAACTATTGAATGGGTCGGTCAAGGCGGTACCGATAATATTAGGAGCGGCAGCGGTAAGAACAGTTTGCCAGGTGGCTCCGGAAGCCGGATATGTATTATTATTATGAATATAGTAACTCTCAACGGCAGATTGCAGTGTCCTTAACTCACCCTTAGCTTGAGCGATCCTGCCTTCATCCTGCATACCCCTGAAACGAGGCAAGGCAATACCGACTAAAATAGAAATTACTGCGATCACGATCAAAAGCTCCATGATAGTAAAACCTTTTCTTGCTGACATGCAACCCTCCTTTTTAACAACTATTGTTTTTGTTTAGTGCACCCTGTTAAACGTGAAAAAAACCTCACTCTTCAGCGTCTCAGCGTTTTTACCATATCAAAAATAGGCATAAGCATCGATGCCATGATCATCCCCACCATAGACCCCATAACAACTAAAAATAACGGTTCAATAAGAGTTGTTAATTTCTTGACCGCGTAGCCTACGTTGATATCATAAAAGTCGGCGATTGTATTAAGCATCTCGACCAAGCTTCCGCTTTCCTCTCCAGCTGAAACCATCTGAACGACATTTATAGGAAATTCACCGCTTCTTTTCATTGGTCCAGCCATACGTTCGCCTTTCTCGACACTTTTTCTTATATCTACTATAGCGCGCATCAATATTTCATTCTCGATCACCTCCTTGGTAATATCCAATGACCCCAAAATAGGGACTCCACTTCCTAAAAGAGTGGCTAATGTCCTGGTAAATCGTGAAATATACACTTTTTGGTATAACGGGCCGACAATCAACAGGCGCAACTTTAATTTGTCGCGTAAAAACGAACCTCCCGCTGTCCCCAAATAGTATCGTACAGCCACGAGAATGCCAATGAAAGACACAATAAATAAATACCAGAAATTTTTAAGGGCCATACCGGTCTTATATACGATTAATGTAGGCAGAGGCAAGCTCAGGCCCGCCCTTAAATATATCTCGGCAAACTGAGGCATGACAAAAGTAACGACAAAAAGGGTTATCGCAATTCCTGCGCAAAGCAGGATCATAGGATAAAATAGCGCGCCCGAGATCTTTTCCTTAATATCCTGCTGTTGCTCGAAAAAATGAGCATAACGCGTTAAAACAACATCGAGTTTGCCGCTTTTTTCGCCTGCTTGTATCATATTCACGAAAAGTTTACTGAATACGCGCGGGTACATTGCAAAAGCCAAAGAAAGGCCCCTCCCCGATTCCACTTCTTTACCGATAGTTTCAATTGCCTCTTTTAAAGTTTTGTTTTCTATCTGTTTGGAGAGAGTATTTAAACTCGATAAAATACTTATCCCGGCATTAACGAGGTTAGCGAGTTGGAAATAAAACATGAGCATTTCAGTGGAATTGATCCATTTTAGTTTATCAAATAAGCCTCCCGGCCGGCTTACTGCCGGGACTTCAGAAACATAGGTGGCCATATAACTCAGTTTATGAAGTTCAGCGATGAGTGTTTGCTTGTTTATTGCCTCCATCGTACCTTTAATAGGTTTACCGGCCGCATCTCTGGCTTTATAATTGTAGAACGCCATCAAACCTCCGCACTTAGGTTCACCACTGCTTCTCAAGCAATACTAATCATAAGTATCCCTTATTGTTTAACTTATCGGCATTACACCATATTTACTTTAATAAAATCTTCGGCAGAAAACCTGATCAGCAGTGTTTGAAACAAAGCATAAAAAAAACAAAGGCTGTAACCACAACACGTGATCACAGCCTTTGTTTACAACTATTTGCTAGAACTAAATTTTAGTTATGTAGAAAGCTTAGAATCAACAAGAACTAAAGCTTCTTTTATCTCAACAGGAAGTTCATCACACGGTTCATTAACTTCCTGCCACTGGCAGATCTCAACTAATGCTACTATCAAATCGTTTAAGTAAGTATTAACCTCTCCTTTTTGCATACACGCGGCCATGAATTCTTTGATCCGCGCCCCCGAAACCACGATACCGCTCTCAGCCATGTTCTTGATCTGAATCATCTCATCAGCCAGATCCATCTTATTGAGCGCATCCTGACTCAATACAGGAAGGGCAAAATTCAATCCATTAAAACTACCCATAGGCTTAATTACCAGAGTTTTGTCAATGCCGGAGGCGAAATCAATACCACCTTTTTTCACCGGCGTCCCATCAGGATCTGCAATAGGAGATGCCGCAGCAGGGCCTTTCTGCCCCTGCTCATTAACGGGCTCTTCAATTCTTGCAGCAGGCTCAAATTGCTCAAGCGACGCCTGAGGATCAACTTTAAGGAGCTCTATCACCTTTTGGCGTTGATCTTCAGGTAGACGGCCTAAAAGCGGATACAAAGCATTCAGTTGTTTATCCGCCATCTGTTTTAACTCATTCATCAACAGGTCCTTAGCTGCCAGGATCAGATCAGCATCATTGATCTTTTGCGTGACTGCCGCGACATGAGCGTCAATATCTTGCAGGCTTGATTGAGGGACAAGAGCAATCTCTTGACGAATGGCCGCGCGGGTCTTACGGGCCTGCTCCTGAAGAAGGCTCTTTTGAAGTATTACTTGCTTCTCTTCTGCAGAAAGGGCCGGTTTTACCGCGTTTTGATATGCTGTTTCCGCTCTTTTAAGAAGCTCTTCTTTCTGAGCATCAGGCAAAACTGAATCGGCGATCAAGCTGTCGATCAAGGCTTTACTCTGCTCAACATCATTATTCTCCCTGCCGCTGCCGGGTGAATAGCTTAACAGGTCATTGAGCCAATCATTGATCTCATTAATTTCCCTGATCGCTCTTATCTGGCGCAAAGCATCTTTAATAGCAGCTTTTTCCGCCTCAGCCAGCGATCCTCCTTCATTGCCATCTAAAGCTTCAATCGCTAAGTCATACGCAGGCTTGAGATCTTCCAACCGAGAGGATTCAGACATTTCCTGAACAAGATATTGAATCGCTTCAGGAGTATTCTCCGGTATAATAACATCATTTAATCCTGTTTCTGTCGCAGGAGATACTGCCGGAGCATTTTTCTTGGCCTCGAGTGCCGCAGCTTTTGCCGCCTGACGCGCTTTAGCTTGTTCAATTGCCGCGAGCGTTGCTGCGCGAATAACTTCCTCTATAGCAGGCCTGCTGGCAATCGCAGGCCCCTTGTTTCCGTGCAAGATCTGTAAAGCATTTTTTTGCGCATCCAGGATCTGCTGTTCATTCCTGTTTTTGGTGAACATATTGTTAACGATCCGCTTGATCTCTTTATTAGCCTTAAGCTTATCTAATTCCTTCATCCAATTTCGAGGAGCCAAGACTTTTGCCGCAAGTTTTTCATCAGTACCTGGCAATTCAGCTTTGCGCTTCTCTACAGCCTCATCAATTGCTTTCATGATTGCGTCAGCCGCCTCTTGCGTCAGCAATTCATCAGCGACATCCCTTCCCAGTAGCGTTGCTGCAGAATCCCTGATTTGTGTCACATTCTCGACTGTCTGGGCTTCATTAATACCCTGGATCATTGTTAAAGCAAGCGGCGGCAATCCTTCTACCGCGGCTGCGCCGGTATTATCCGGATCCGGAGTTTTAACAACTTTATCCTCAACCGGAGCTTTATTTTCTCCCTCAGTTCCCTGCTTTTTATCTTGGTTCCACAATCCCAGCCCTCTCCAGAAATCAACAACAACAGCAATACCTGCCCGAAATACAGCTTTAAAGGGATTGACCGTTACCATCTCAACAGAAACATCTTTTACAGAACGCACCGATTGAAAGAAAACCTCTACAAAATAACCTGTTTTCTTGCCTTGAGCGGTCCAGGCGTGCAAATAGCTGAAGAAAACATTTGTTCTATTCTTAGGCAGGCGAAGATTTGAGAAAACATCCATGATCTTCTGCACCTTCTCGGCTTGTCTTACGCCTTTTTCCTGAACTATCCGCGCGACCTCCTGTTTAAGAGCATTAAATTCACCCGGATTAAGCTTTAAATACCGGCCGTAATAATTTGTTAAATAATTGACCATGTGCGCAAGAGCGTTCGGATCGTTGGGCGTCATTAATCGTTTCGGCGCCAATTGGACCAGATTATCCCTCGCAGCGTCTGTATTCCAGATCGCATCAAGCAATTGTTTTTCGATATCATTAGCAAATCCACCCGCGCGGCCGATTTTATGTTGCAAAGAATACTCCCTGACGATATTCTTAACAATATCCCAAACAGTACGCTCTTTCACATTAATATTTCCCACTCTTGCTTCAAAACGGGTTTTGAAAAAATCTATAAACTCATTCGTACGCCCAGGCCCGATTAAAGATTCAACTCTCGACCTAAAATCCTGATTCTGAAATATCGCAGAAATAAACTCCTGCTTCCACTCACTCATGTTCATCTGCGAAAGCGTCAGATTACCCACAAATTCTTTTATGGCATCGGCTACCGCATGGTCTCTACCGGGTGAGACATTCATCAATTCCGTTAATTTTACAAGATCAAGGCTGCCTCCTGTCTTTGCCGGAAAAAGTTTATCTATGATACCCGCTGTCCTTATCCCTTTACCGGTCAGAAACTGCTCGAATGCGGCTTTATTGTTAAGCAGATTATAATGCCTCGCTATAAACGCGCCGAAATCTTCGGCCACAATCTTCAGGTCAATTTGAGCGTGCGTTGCATCCTCTAAAAACCTGCGGAACGCGTTGGCGACGTTACTATCCGGGCTGTGGACATATTCGGCCAATTTATTCATATTGACCGTACCCGCGGAAGGCATGACTTGATTGATAATTGAATTGGGATCGGCAACTGCGGCTTCCTGTAAGAAACGCGCAAGGCTTCCCTGGCTGATCTTCGCAAGGATGTTGGATTTCTGCGTTGTTAAGAAACCCATCAAGGTATCCGTAGTGGAAGCTCCGGGAGTAGGCACAAACCATGAAAGGCCTGCCAAGAGCGTCGCCGGAATTAACTTCATTGCCAGCGGGATAATTACAAAGCTGGTCAAACCAAACACGATCCCTCCTACTGCCAAAGCAAATACAACCTTCGTCGCGATTTCTTTTGTTTTAACGGAACGATATGCTTTTGTATCTATGACATCCGCGCGTGATATTTTTGCCTGCGCGCGGGCGGCGGAGACCTCGTCGTTTGTCAGAGCAAGGTCTTGCATTACTTTACTCACCGCGTCCCAAAGTTCTTTTCTTAATGCCTCATCGCTTTTGGTCTCATGAGAGAACCTGAATAAGGTTATCGGCTGCTTACGCTGTTGTTCCTGTTCCTGCAGCTCCTGATAATCCAATATGCTGCCGATCAATGCCAAAGCCTTATCTTTATCAGTGCCGACAGCCTGTAATTCATCGATAGTTTTTGCGACATCCAGCTTTTTGGCTAAGGTCGGCTCTAACTTATTATCTAAATACGTGCGGCCCTGATTTGGGCGGCCCAAAAGGCCCATAGTATCACGCAACTCAGTCTGGATCTTACTTTGATTGACTTCCGTATTAGCCCGAAGCGCGGTAATGATCAAACCGGCGATGATAGCGGGCACGGCCACCGGTAACCCTGCCAATCCGAGGCTCGTCAATTTAACGATGCCAAATATGACTGCCGCGTAACCGGTGATACTCAGGCCCGTAGTGACGATAAAGGGGGTCGTCAAAGGCCCGAATATGCGGGTACGCTGAATAGAAGAGATCACATTATTCCACCAGCCGGCAATACCGGGTGTCTTGATCGCGACATCTTCGCCTTCAGAAAGATCAACCGCCAATGAAATATCCGTAGTAGTTAAAGAAGCGGTATCGCGGCCAGCCCATTGCGCTCTCATAGATTGGGCTTCCCGCAAAAGATTTCCGGCTAATACATCGCGGTCAGCGTTTTTCCCGAATATATCGAGAAGACGGCTGGTAAAACCGGGCTCATCGACCTTACCCTGGATATAATCGACAAAAAGCTGTTTTATCTCTTGCAGCTGGGTTCCGGTTACCGCCGTTGTCGATACTGTTTTTCCCGTTAATCGACCGTATACATCATGCTGTATGGTATCGGCAAAATTGGCGAACATGGTGATAAATTCTTCCGGAGAATTACAATTCCTTAAAAGAGCGGCCGCCACACTGCGGTCTCCCAGCATATTCTCAAATTCAGTGATCAGAGCGTTTAACTCATCCCGGGCCTGTTGGCTTCCCCAGTTATTAATGATCGACACCAGCCTCTTCTGATATTCAGAAGCAAATTTGTCTCTCAAAGGCGCAGCCCTGAAACGGGAAAACGCACGCTTCATAAGCTTTGACCAGAAGCCCCCTGTCTGTAAAGAGGCGTTAAAACGCTCCTCGGCCAAGGCCTGTGCGATACTTTTGACTTTCGGATTACCGTTGACAACGGTCACCTTGACCGCGGCCCCGCCCTGCCCATTTTCTCCGTTGTCATCTTCTGTCTTTTGAGCGGCTGCTGCCAGGACTTCTTCATTATGTTTTACTATAACAGGCTCATCGATACCTTTTTGCTTGCTTGCTACCAAACCGCTCAAACCTTCCCTGGTCGCCGGCGACAAGGTTATCTTTAATTTATCTTCTATCCTTTGAATGACCTTCTCTGCATCCGGCGCTGCAGACTTCATCAAAGGAGCGCCTTCAGAAACCATTTCTGCCGCAGGACTTTCAATGATCTCTGCCAGTTTATTGATCAGATGCCCGATCTCTTTAACTATTTCATTTGCTGTTTTATACGGCGAAGGAGCATTCAACGTATCTATCAACTTCCCCTGCTCCAAAATATTATTTAATTTTTCTTTTACCTGCTCTAAAACCGCTTTTTTATCTCCTGGCTGATATCCCGGCTGCATTATCTGTTCTATCGACTTCCTGATCTCTTGCAGAGGCGCCACAAATGCCACAGGAAATTTCCGGACTTCTTCCTTAGCTAAATAACCGTCTATGATTTCCAAGAGTTGCTTGGCGGTAACGTTAAAATCTTCTGCTTGGGGAGTTGCAACGGCAGGCTGCATATAGGTAGGCATTGCGGCGATATTGACACCGGTAGCATCATCAGTGACATTGACGACATCAAGAGCATCCCTGACCGCATCATGCGCCAGTTGTTGCGCCGTTTCAGGAGGGACCCCTTGCGTCTCCAGGTCTGCCACTAAACCGTCAATCAAGTCATAGTAATTTATCGCTCCCCGGACAAAACAAAGCTGCAGCCAAAAAGCTTCTAACTGGTCACCCGGCGCCTGCGCGCGCATAATTCCATCTAAAGAGCTAGGATCCTTAAAAGGATGCTTTAAAAAACCGGTGTTTTCCGATGTGGAAAGGCTGGGGACAGCGTATTTTGCCGCGTAACTGTTCTTGATCGCTTCTCGTACCTCCTGCCGCCATTGCTCAATATTAAGCGCCGGCAGGATCTGCTGTTTTATCCCTGTTTCCTGCACTAAACCATGAATTTCAATTTTTGGATTGATCATTTTCGTTATCACTGCCAAAAACGGAGGAAAAGTACAATAACCGCTGTCCACGAACATTACTTTTTCCACACTCGCTATTCCGAGGTCACCTAATTCTTTTTTAATTTGCTCGATCTTATTTCTAAATTCTTTATCCTGAAGCATTTTATCTTCAATAAACTGTTGGAATTTAAGATAAAATTCTTCGCGAGAGTCAGTCGTATTCGCTATTGACTTGATGGCATCTCTTATCTGGCTGTAAAAATCTTTAAAGGTCGCGTTCCTGCCGCTGATATAATATAGGAACGCATCTACATTTCCGTCAATAATAAGGTTTAAGGTA
>CAZPNW010000207.1:0-4838 GCA_964588175.1 uncultured Planctomycetales bacterium | reverse complement strand
CAGCATCTTGCCGTGATCCACCGTAACCCATTTTTAATAGTAATTCAACTACCAGCTTTTCAAAGAAAGCCCAAGAACAACGCTTGATCTGAACAAGCAGATCCTGAGCAAGTGTATCTTGAATTTCCTTATACCCCGATTCAAACAATTCATCAGGGGTACTTTGACTTGCTTTCTTAGTAGCTGTTGGCTCAATCAGCGTTTCTTCATTCTTTAACCATGCCTTGAATCTGGGAATTTTTAAAAGTAATTTAATATTTATTTCGGCGGCATCCCTAAGGATCTTCAACCCCTCATCGCTAATTTGCCAATACCCCCAACGAGGAGAATCAACTAGCCCGGCTTTATTCAAATAATTCCTTGCCCATGCAACCCGATTATCAAAGACATGATTTCTACCACTCGGTTACATTTGAGCGATCTCATCATCAGTCAATTTAAATTGTTTTGCCAAAGCATCAACGACTTCATTCTTGGGGTGTTCTTTCTTATCAGACAAGAATTTTAACAATGGAAGCATTGTACTTTCGAAACCAGGAATAGCCATTTAAACCTCCACTTTAAGGATCCATACAATCTATAAGGATGTTCCAGATAAATCTAACCAATAGTCCGCCAAAACCTCTGCCTGCTTCAATACTGTATCCACAGCTTTCTGCTGTTTGTCAGGCGGATAGCCGTACTTGTTCAAGGTCCGGCGCACGATAACCATCAGCCGCGCGCGAGCGCTTTCTTTCAACGCCCAATCGATAGTCGCATTCTTACGCACTTTATCCGCGATCTCCCGGGCAATTATTTTAAGCGTTTCATCACCCAAAACGCTCACCGCGCTATCATTAACTTCCAACGCGGTATAAAAGGCAAATTCCTCTTTCGATAATTTAAGTCTTTCTGCCAATCCATCCACTTCGCGCACCTGCCGGGCGATCGCCAGCAATTCCTCGATAATCTCAGCTGTAGTCAAAAGATTGTTCTGATACTTCTTGATCGACGCTTCAAGCAACTCCAGCAGCTTCTTGCCCTCGGTAATATTGAAATTCAACCGCACCTTGATTTCATCATTAAGTATCTTCTTTAATAGCTCAACGCCTAAATTCTTATGCTTCAAATCCTTGACTTCCTGCAAAAACTCTTCAGAAAGTAACGAAATATCCGGTTTTTTGATCCCTGCGGCATCAAAAATATCCACGACCTCGGTCGATTCAACCGCCTGATTCACGATTTGACGGATTGCGCTCTCATAATTCCTCTCCCCAATCTCACCCTCGCCTTCGAATTTGAGCAACCGCGCCCGCACAGACTGGAAAAATGCTATTTCATTGGTTAACGTCATCGCATCTTCATGCGGAACAGCTAAGGCGAAAAGCTTGGAAAGCGCAGTCGATTCCTTGATAAACCTTTCCTTGGTTTGCTCCTGTGAAAGAACAAACTCTTCAGCCTGTAGAATAATCGACAACCTCTCCGCTGTCCCCACCTTAAAGAACCGCATATAATCGAACCCGTGAAATATCTGGCGTACAACTTCAATCTTTTCTAACAATAATGCCAGCGCTTTCTCCTGCGTCTGGGCAGGATCGCCTTTTCCTCCGGAACTCGCATAAAACGCCAGCGCTTCTTTAAGCGAATTACCGATACCAATATAATCGACCACGAGCCCACCCGGCTTGTCCAGAAAAACCCGGTTCACCCGCGCGATGGCTTGCATGAGCGTATGGCCTTTCATCAACTTGTCGATATAAAGCGTATGCAAACACGGCACATCGAATCCCGTCAACCACATATCTCGCACGATAACCAATTTCAAGGGATCCCGCGGCTCCTTCATCCTCTCGGCAAGCACCTGTCGGTCTTGCTTATTCGTCCGATGACACGCAGGAATGACCAGACCATCAGGATCCTCTGGATCGAACTCCATCTTATCGGAAGACGACGAGGTCATAACCACCTTGAGCGCCCCTTGCTTCAAATCATCGCTATGCCACTGGGGCCGCAAAGCGATGATCGCATCATATAATGCAACAGCGATCCTGCGGCTCATAGCGACAATCATCGCCTTACCGTCAAAAACTTCCGCGCGCTTCTCATAATGTTCCACTATATCCCGGGCCAGATTCTTTAACCGTTCAGGATGGCCGACAATAGCTTCGAGCTTGGTCCATTTGACCTTTGCCTGCTGAATCGCAGTAGCGCCATCATCAGTCATTTCTTTCTCGAATTCCTCGATCAGCTTTCTGCCGTCTTCAGTCAGGTTTACCTTGGCCAAACGGCTTTCGTAATAGATTCTCACTGTCGCGCCATCTTCCACAGCCTGGGCGACATCGTAAATGTCGATATAATTGCCGAACACCGCCGGAGTATTTATATCGGTACTTTCGACCGGAGTACCGGTAAATCCGATGAACGTCGCGTTAGGAATAGCATCCCGCAGATACTTGGCAAAACCATAGGCAAGGCGTTTACCATCAACCTTACCGGCATCATCCTTTGTATCGATCAACTTCGCCTGGAATCCATATTGCGAGCGGTGCGCTTCATCCGCAATCACGATTACATTGCGGCGTTCCGTTAATCGATCGTACGCCGAGCTATCATTCTCCGGAAAAAACTTCTGGATGGTGGTAAACACGATTCCGCCTGATGCCACTTTAAGCAAAGATTTCAAATGCTCACGGGATTCTGCCTGCACCGGAGACTGACCAAGCAAACTTGCCGATGCGGCAAAGGTATCGAAAAGCTGCTGATCGAGATCATTACGGTCGGTAATAACCACGATGGTAGGATTATTCAAGTTATGAATAAGCTTACCCGCATAGAAAACCATAGAAAGGCTTTTTCCCGAACCTTGCGTATGCCAGACTACGCCGGCCTTACGATTACCTTTTTCCTCGACCGCGCGACGCGTGCTCTCCACAGCCTTGTTCACCGCGTGATACTGGTGATACGCCGCAATCTTCTTCACCGTCTCGATCTGCGTCAATCCGGTTTTAGGGTCAATCTTCTTATCCTTCTCAAAAACGATAAAATTCCTGATCAAATCCAGCAAAGTCGCCTTGTTCAGCATCCCCTTGATAAGTACTTCAAGCTGACTTACGTGGATAGAAGATTCTTTTCTCCCGTCAATGGTCTTCCAGGCCTGAAATCGGCTAAACGACGATGAAATCGTGCCCACTCGCGCTTCCAGCCCATCTGAAATTACGCAAAGAACATTATAGAAGAACAAAGTCGAAATAACCGCCTTATAGGTCTGAATCTGATCATAGGCCTTACGAATCGTGGCATTGGCGTCAGCCGGATTCTTAAGTTCCATCACTACAAGCGGCATCCCGTTCACATACAAAATCACATCCGGCCGCTTATGCTGATTATGTTCCCGAACAGTAAACTGATTAATCGCACAAAAAACATTATTTTCCGGCTTCTGAAAATCAACCAACCACACCCGCTCTCCCCGTTCCTGACCGTCCTTATGCACGGTAACCGCAACGCCTTCAGCAAGCATGGCATGAAAAGCCTCATTTCCTTCGATAAGCTGGGGTGAAAATACGGACAGGACTGCCTTGAACGCTTCTTGACGCACAGCTTCGGAAACCGTCGGATTCAAACGCTCAATAGCCTGTTCCAAAGCGTGCTTCAATATTACATCCTCGTAGCTGTCGCGCCTTTCAAATGAGCCGTACACTGCCCCAGGTTCAGCTACACCAGCCGCACCCACTCCATCATCAGGCGCAATCGCCGGGCCCGGGACATAGGAGAACCCGAGCTCTTTCAGCTCGTCTAAAGAATAATTTTCAATTTCTGATTCGGTAAAGTTATACATTATTTCTTTCTAAAGAATCGATTTCTTGAAAAAATTAAATAATTAATAATTATAGAAAAGCAACTCATTGACTTTCTTACGTACAGATTTGCATGAAATCACCCTAGTCACAGAAAGAATAACTCTTTTCCATTTGTTTATTGGATATAAAGTGCGAATTGCTTCGGTATCAGCATTAGAGATAAGAACTCTAGCCCCCTTAGCTGACAGAACACTTGCAAAACTAGCAACCTCCTCTTGTGCCCGGTCATCAAAACGGTCCTTTGTATAGTGAGAGAAATATGCGGTGCCATTTAAAGGAGGATATGGTGGATCCAAATAAACAAAATCACCTTCATGAACTTTATCTAAAATAGCCTTAAAATCTCCAACCGCTATCTTGGCTCGCTTCAAACAATCGCTAAACCTCTTTATTTCTTCGAGCGAGGGGATTACGATATTTTTGTGAGCATCATAAGGCACATTATAAAGCCCCTTTTGATTAACTCTGTAAATACCATTGAAAGACGTTCTATTTAGATAGTAAAACCTAGCGGCTTGAGCAACGCTATTTCTTATCAAATTAGCATTATATTCCTCTCGAATCTTATAATAATAGTCCTTCGAAGAGTTTCTCTGATGTTCTCTTATAGCTGCTATAAACGAATATGGATTATCTCTTATCTTTTCATAACATTGAATCAAAGGCTCATTTAGATCAGATAAATATGCTTCCTTGGGTTCTAAGGCCCAAAAAAGAGCCCCTCCACCAAGAAACGGCTCAAAATAAGGATGCCCCTTATGGTTATTAGGGACATAGTTAAGAATATTAGCCACGAGACGCTGTTTGCCACCTGCCCATCTCAAAAATGGTTTCATCCTAGAATTCTCACAATCCAGATTGTGTTTTCAAATATCCAAATAAAGCAGCCTCACCCGCAGATCCGGGTTTGAAGTTATCAATCGTAAAGACATTTTCGTCCGCTTTTATTTTTTTCAATATTGATAAAAATTGGTCAACAGTAGGCACTTTTCCCGGAGC
>CAZPNW010000206.1:0-7456 GCA_964588175.1 uncultured Planctomycetales bacterium | reverse complement strand
TAACGCCCCTCTTTTATAATAAATAGTCTCTGCGCATCCGCTTGCAATCACTACCACCCCAAGCAGTACCCAGATCAAAACATATTTTCTCATCACTCCTCCTTTTTGATATTAGACGCACATGCGATCAAAAAGGTTTACCTGAGCAATGGAACATTCTTGTTTTATTGATGATGTATTTCTGGTAGGGAATTATTTACGGTCGATTTTAGTAAGAGAAATAGTGACTTCGGTAAATATCGGCCCTTTAACAACGGCAACTAAAGGGATTCTGCGCTTATCACAGCTAAAATATGCCATAACGCGCCCTTTATCGACTTTTTTCCCCTTAAGCCTGGCATACGGCTGGATCAAAAAAGCTTCCTGTGCTGTTTTGCCGAAAGCAGGCAGGCGGATATGCGCTTTTGACTCGATGAGCCCGGAGAAATGATAATTCTGTTCATTATTACAGACATAATACTCGATCGTATCGGTGAGCTTCACCGGTAAAAGCATAAAATAATAACTGGCGCTCAAGATATCCTGGACACCGGCGGGAATATCAAAGGTTTTCTCAGACTTATCCAAAAGATTCCTGAAATACGCTTTGTGGTTAAGCTGGTCAAACTCCGTAATAGCATCTTTACAATAACTGCCATCCCGCCGGTAGACTTCATGGCGCAGCGTATAAAGCCTTTCTACATCCATATAGGAAACAAAACGGTCATCGACCTTATAAATCTTCGAGAAAAACGGAGTTGTTTTCATGGTCGCTTCCAAGACATACACATCCCTGCCCTTATAATTCTCTATCCCGCGTATTGACGTAGTCAAGTCACCGACGCGTATCCCGAACCATCTGACTTCAAAAGTAAGCACCTCATACTCAGGAAGCTTTTCATCAGGAGGTGTTATGGCCAGTACTTGAGGGTCAAGGACAGCCCTGCTTTTTGTATCAAGGGCCTTCATCATATCTATCCGGGGCAATTCTACGCAGCCGCACATAAATAATAAAACCGCCCCCCACCACCAATAATGACGCATCATAACCGCCTTTTAAGTATTCCGGAATATTTACGATGCCGCGATTGCGCGGACAATATCCCGTTTTGTGATCACTCCGGCCAAAACAGTGCCATCGAGAACCGGCAGATAATACATACCTTTTTCTATCATCGTCGTCGCCGCATCCTCAAGCGTCATATCAACAGAGACCGTAATAATGTCTGTTTCCATGATATCCTCGACAGAACTTGCCGTGATTTTCTTGACTTCTTCTGAATACTGCTTTGCCCCCAAGGTAAGAAACCCGACCGAAAGGCTTATAAATGTCGGCAAATGCACTTTCTTATCCTGAAAAATAACACCCTCTTCACGGACAAGGCCTATTAGTTTACCAGACGCATCTACCACAGGCGCACCGCTGATATTTCTCTTAACCAGCAATTCCGCTAAAGCATGCACCGACATCTGAGGATTAACGGTAACCGGATCTTTGGTCATAATATCTTTTATTAGCATAACTCCTCCTTGAGCACCTTAAAGCTTTGTCTAGCGAAACCCCACCGAGTATGTGCTAAAAATCTGCGCAGCAGATTTTGCACATGCTTACGAGGTGCGGGTAAATATTCCCCTATTTCAAGCACCTTAAAGCTTTATCCAGCGTCACCCGGCGCAAATCGCACCCAGCCTAATCGGTGTGGCTTGGTACGCCGCCTGCTTGACGGCAGTCAGGCTTTTAGCGGCGGTATTGCACCCCGGTATTCTATGAATTTATTATACCACTCTCACGGGAAAATTCATCAGAATTTATGAGTAATTTACCATAATTTAATGCTTTAAGAGAAATAATTATCCACAATTTAACAATTAGTTTTCTTAAAATATAACTATTCACAGCACAAAGAGTTACAAACTTCAACCCCAGGGTTATGCATAGCAAATCCCCCTTTAAAGTGTTATAATTATATTGGAAGGAGGTAAAGCCAAGATAAATGATATATTAAAAGCGAGGTGTGTCATGTTTACCCGAAAAGTAAACATAGTGTTGAGTATACTGATCTTGTGCTTACTTCCTTCCTTTCTTCAGGCGCAAACCTTTATAAATCCTGATCTGCTCATACAAAAATATTCGCAATATAAGAATACACTTACCAAATCACCGTCAAGGCTCTCCCAGAAAGAAAATTCAGAGACAAAGGACTATCAGTCCTTCTTTTATTTTATCGACAAAAGGCTCAATGACGCCGCGTTCCTGAAAAACCATGAAAAAGACCTCTTACGGCAAGCCTGGAGAGAATGGCTGGGTATTGACGTATACTACCCGTACTTTAAAGCTAAAGAGGCAGAAGAATGGGTAAGCGACAAAGCAAAGATCACTCTCTTCAAGATCCACGGCCGCCCGAAGATTGAAAATGAAAAGGTCAATTACATCTTTAGCGTCAAGTTCTAAACCCGCGCAATAAACCTCATCATTTCCGACTTCAAGGATATAATCGTAAAAAAACAATTGCCCGATCCGGTAAAGGAGCCATAAGATATCCCTCCCCACTAAGAATAAACGTTTGAGAAAGAAAAACCTAACACCAATTTTAATTATATATTAAAGGGATTAGGACAGGAAAGGGTGCTACTTTGGGGAACGTCCCCGAGACATCGGGGGACGTTGTTGCAAGAATGCGCGGATGAATAAAAGGGCTTTCTTCATTGAAACGGCTAAAGCATCCCTTTCCCGCGGCTCTAGTTCACGATAAAATGGTTTTTCCCTGACAATATCGCTCACATAAAACAACGCTGCCGCCTTCAACCCTGCGTGGCGCGCGGCTGAAAAGAACGCGCTGCTCTCCATATCTACCGCGTCAATACCGGCAGCGAGCAAAAGCTCTACTTTTTCTTCTTCACGCTTCAAAGAAGCAACGCTGGAACAACTGACCTTTTTGATCCCTAATCCGCTGCCGGCTGTTACCAGCAGCTCTAAGAGATCATTGTCCGCTGAAAAACTGATATTTTTATCATCATCTTCCGACAACATTCCGGAAAAACTCTCCTGGGAGAGCGATTTGACAGGACTTACCAAACTCCCGATATCAAACCCCGCTTTCGCGGCAACCAGGCCGCAAGAACCAAAAAGCAGTAAAGTTTGGGCGGATGTCCCCTGTAAATACAAAACCGCGTCTCCTACAAAACCGGCCCCCATACCCGTGACGATCAGAGTAAAATATTTTGTATTACCCGCGCTATAGAGTTTACCGCGCTTAAGCTTTTCAACACCTAAGCTGCTCAACGTATCTTTCGTCAGGAACGGCATTAAGATACAATTACGTTTCACCTCAGATCCCGGGATCCCGAATAAGATCTCAAACTTATTTTCCATAATTTTATGAATACTTGTTTTTAAAATAATCTCCAAAGCCGTGCATATGAACTTCGGCCTTCTTTTTAGTTTTTGCCGCGTAACCAGCGATCTCTTTCTGTATATTCTCCCAAACCTCTTTATAAAAAACAGGATCAGTTCGCATTTTCGCATACCCGGACGCTAAAGCGGGAACTGCTAAGCCGATCTTTTCTATTATATCATTAATATTGTTTAAACTAAAATTAAAGCATTCAAACTCGATAGCACCAGCCCTCTTGCATTGGGTAAAAATACTTCTAAAATCAGATACCCAGGGCAACAGCGGAGAAAAATACGGCACCACAGGGATCCCCGCTTCAAGCAGCATATTGATCGCGCCGATCCTGGAGCTAAAATCAGGGCTTCGCGGCTCAAGCAGGCGTTTAAGCTCAGGGCTAAACTGATTTACCGTAAAATAAATCTTTTTACAAAACCCGCTCCGCAATAAAGGCAGGTATTGCTGAATATACGGCGAACGCGTAAGAATAACATACTGTACCTGAAAACGATTCAGTATTTCAAGCAGCTGCTTTGTTACTGCCGATTTTTCTTCCTGAGGCTGAAAACATTCGGTAGTCGACCCCAAAAGGACAACCGCAGGCTTTTTTACTGCCAATTCTTTCTCCAACAGCTCAGGCGCATTAACCCGGATATCAACATACTCACCCCACGGATGCCCTCTTTTTACAACAGACCGATTCGACCTGACGTAACAATACAAGCATCCGAATTCACACCCCACATAGGGATTAATGACATATTCACCTAAACTGATCGAAGTCGGATTAAGGATACGCTCACTGGTTACTTCAGCTATTCTTACCATCAGGCCCTTTTTCAATTAAATTCCCCAGGAAAGCGTTGGTGAACTTAAGCTTATTGCGTTTGATCTCCCTGACGAAAACATCCATCCTTTTAAATGCTTCAGGATTACGCTTATAATCGCCGGACTTATCCGCGCAGGTGCCGTCATAATACGTAAAGGGATTGACTTGTTCGATCTTAGGGATTAACCCCTTATTTTTGATCACAAATTCAAGGCTCTCGGTGAAATCAGCATCGCTTTCTCCGGGGTATCCGACAATGATACTGATACCAAAAACTAAACCGGCTTCATGCAATTTCCGGAAGAAACGTTGCGCCTGAGCGCAGGTAAAACCTTTATTCATATTCTCAAGCGTTTTATCCGAACCCGACTCAAAACCTATGAATAAATTATAGCATCCGCTTTGTTTGACTTTACGCAAAAGCCGTTCATCCACATCATCACGAATAGCCATCTGAGCCTCCCACGGGACCGAGCCGAATGCATTGATGATCCCCTCACAAAGCTCATCAAGTTTCTTTAGATCGGCGTTTAAGAAAGAATCAAAAAAAACAAAATGCCTTATCCCGTTATCCTTATGGTACCGGATTTCATCGATGATACTTTCAACCGGCCGCGAGCGATATCCCTTGAACAACAATTTCTCGGAACAAAAATTACACTTGCGGATACAACCGCGTGAGAACAAAAGCGGGACCGCGCTGCTTTTAGGATAAGACGAAAAATCCAGCCCCGTATACCGGGGAAACGCCAGCTTTTCCAGCCCGGGGAGCTGCTCAAAAGCTGCTATTCTTTGCGGAGAGCCCCTTTGAGCAATAAAATCAAAAAAACTCTTTTCTCCTTCGCCAACGACAAGCAGATCAGCAGCGCCTAAAAGGCCCTGATCGAATTCCGTATTTGTCTTAAAATATTGCCGGGTGATCTCCGGACCTCCTAAGACGACCTTAAGTGAGGGCTTCCTTACCTTAAGGATCTTAACTATCTCAAGGGTGCTTTTAAGGTTACTTTTAAAGCATGAAAACCCAATGACGTCTGCCTTTAGCATTTGCTCGAAAGCCGCAGCAAACGCCTCAGGGAAATCCCTCATAATAATTGAAACAATATTCTCCTCTAAGAACGTATTACAGCTTAAAAGCCAGGAGCGTTTTAACTCAAATTCCGCTTTATTATAGAAAACATTATTTAAATCCAGGATATCCGCGGCAATGCCGTTTTGAGCGCAATAACTCTGCAGGCAGGCTAATCCCAACGGCGGCATATTAGGCCAGAATACGGGAAGTATCACGAGCAGTACTTTAGGATCATTCATCTATACAATCTTAGACTATCGACTATGCCTGCCGGCAGGCAGGTTTGCCCCGCCCCGGCTTGGCGGGGCTGCACTCAGGTCGGCTGCATCGCTCTACCCGACTTCGTTATAGAGGGGCATCCATGCCCGCTCCCTGACTGCCGTCAGGCAGGCTTGCCTTTATGCCCCGCTCGTAAACAGTCCAAGCCACCCGTTCATCCAATACTCTATAACTATAGACCATGGACTATTAAGACGGGTCGCTTACTTCTTTTATGGTAACTCGAATAACACCTGTTTCTAGATCGGATATCTTGCTAAAAGCTGCCCGGGTTAAATCGATTACCCTGCCTTGAGAATACAGCCGTTTTGCGGGGCCAAAATTATTATGCCTGACCACGACACATTTGCCGTTGGCATCATTACATACCTGGTATGATTTCCCATAGTCGGCCCTGCGCAAAGCGCACGTAAGGGCATTACCATTAAATTCTTCACCGCTTGATGTCTGGCGCGCCGTATACCAGGACGCAATGCCTTTTGACGGATAGATACCGGCAACCGGCTCTGTGTTCTCACAACCTGCTATTACAAAAAAACCTGCTGACAAGAGGCCAATAATAGTTTTTTTCATGGCAACCTATTACGGGTTTTCGGCTATTACCTGCGCGCTCATCACAATGCTTACTCCGGCTTCCCGCATTGATCCAAACGCGCACTCAACATCACCGGCCATTACATTGACGCCACGGCAAGCGTCTTGTATGACAAAAGTTTTAAATCCAAGGATCACCGCGTCAAGGGCGGTAAATTTGACGCAATAATCCGTGGCTAACCCGGCAATATAAACTTCAGTAATCCCCTTGCCTCTCAAAAAAGCTCCTAATCCGGTCGATTTCTTATGGCCATTATCAAAGAAACCGCTGTAACTATCAACATTTTTATCCATACCTTTTTGAAAAACCCGGGCAATACACTTGGTTTCAAGGGCATCAGGGAACAAAGCGCCTTTACTGCCCTGCACACAATGCTCCGGCCACAAGATCTGCTCAATACCATCCAAAACGACCTTATCTCCCGCGGATTTACCGTGAGTGACGGCAAAACTACCATGGCCGCTTGGATGCCAATCCTGCGTTGCAACAACAAGATCGATTTTTTTTTGCAATTCATTGACTACCGGGATAATCGCGTCGCCATCTTTAACCGCTAATGCGCCGCGCGGCAGGAAATCATTTTGAATATCGACAATGATCAACGCTTTCATAGGTACCCCTGGTTTATTGTTTAGATTCTCTGGTTTGTAAAATAAGGTCAGTCTTTAAAGCAAACAAGGATTTTTCAAGGCCGACAGGATATTGGTGGGGATTTACGAACCGCTTGATACCTGCGTGGAATTGATTAAGGCTCTCCTGGGCAGATCTCTTAATCGATAAAATATTAACCGCAGGGTACACTTTCTTACCAGCGCGGAAAACCGGGGCAAGCAGGTCTTTCCCGGCAGTATTGGCCGCGATACGCTTCTGACGGGTCATATCCAAAGGATCGATCAAAATACAGCCCTGAGAAATATCTGTTTTCTCATCATAAATAACATCAGCTATATTTTCTCCTGCGTTGCCGAAACGCCTGACCTGTTGGATACCGGGATTAGAAACTTTTAAGGTTTGTTCAGAAAGTTTAACCTTATACTTCCACTCTTTTCCGGGTGAGCGCACAGCGGATAATTTATAGACTCCGCCTAAAGCAGGCTGATCATAAGCAGTGATCAATTTCGTTCCCACTCCCCAAACATTAATCTTGGCCCCCTGATTCTTTAAACTGGCAATGATCTGTTCATCCAACTCATTACTGGCGACGATCAACGCGTCGGGAAACCCGCCTTCATCAAGGATCTTCCTGGCTTCAATGCTTAAATACGCCAGGTCACCGGAATCCAAACGGATACCGATCATCGTATGGCCTGCCT
>CAZPNW010000205.1:0-5545 GCA_964588175.1 uncultured Planctomycetales bacterium | reverse complement strand
ATTTCATTGATTATCTTAATCGATTCAAGCCGCTCAACAGATCAATCCCTGGGCTTTGACTTTACCTCCTCATATACCTGCTTAATAGTTATACCTTCAGGCATTTGCTTTTGCAAACGCTCCTGAAAATCTCGAGTATCCAGGCTCTCCCGCAAACCGACAGTGGCACGTTCATTTTGGCTTTCTAATCCTAATTTTAGCGCACGGTCGATACTGAATTTAGGATGCGGGCTGAACCCCTGCGTCATTTTTACCGCAAGGCCTGCCCGGCGCAGCGCCCGGGTAAATAAACGCATCAAATCTAAATGCGAAATATACCTCATGTATCCTGTCTTGGAGAAATTAAAACTGAATTTAAACATGACCGCTTTCTAAAAACAAAAAAACACCCGTTTTCATACCTTGGGTGTCCCGTCAGATCTTAAAAAAAGCGCTCTAGCGCAAAAAAACGGCTCATTATCAAATGTTTAACTGAAAATGAATTCTAAAACTTTTAAAACGACCGTACTTTTTTGCACTATCACGTATGCGCATTTTTTTAGCGTGTATCTTAAAATCTAGACCGGGACAAGCTCGCCTTATGGTAAGCTTACCCAAACAAACCTATATAATTGCAGCTCAAATAAAAAACACTACTTTTTTATCTCTTTTTCTTTTTTGCCGGTTCCTTTGCTGATAATCCGCTCAAACGTTCCTCAAGTTTCGCGACATCTTCAGCTGATGACTCATTATCAGTTAAGACGCGCGCAGTGATAAATATAAGCAGGTCCACTTTTGCCGTCTTAATTGTTTCTCTCCTGAAGAATGTTCCGATATAAGGGATCTTGCTGATAATAGGGATACCGATCACACTCTTGCTTTTTACGTCTTTAAGCAATCCGCCGATGACAACCGTCTCTCCGTCTCTCATTAATATCTGGGTCTGAGCCTCCCGCACATCAATGATCGGATAATTTGTATTGGTCGTTACTCCGCTTGCCGTAGATGTTGCGGTAACATTTGAAGATGATGATGTCACGCTCGGATGCAGGATCATATTAATATAATTATCTTCATTGACCTGCGGCACAACGTTAAGCCGGATTCCGATCTCCTGGTAATAATCCAATGTCTGCGTAACGGTAGCTCCCGTGCCCGTCGTGCTGCCCGCGGTCACTTCAGAAACCATGATCGGGGTATGAACACCGATCAGAATAGATGCTTCTTGATTATCAATGGTAAGGATACGCGGAGCAGAGAGTGTATTGGTATCAACATCTTCCTGAAGGGCATGCAGGATAGCTTCAAATTGCGTCCCGGTCAATTTCTTAAACAAGATCTCTAAACCCGCGTTATACGGTTCCACCCCCACGATCCCCTGTGTGGCGCTGTTAGACTTAGGAGAAAATATCGAAGGCAAAACTTCCGACCCAAGCGCGTGAGCGCCTAAAGTGCCCGCTCCTGTTTTATTGAGGTCGATAGAAGTAAGCGCGCTCGTTTCAGCGCCGCCGGAACCGGTCCCCCAGTCAAAACCGACATCTTTAAGTTTATCCAGGGTAACTTCCATCATCTTGGTTTCAATAAGCACCTGCTTGGGCTTCTTGTCAACCTGGGGCAGAATAACATTCTTGATCCTATCCAGTGTCGATGAAGTATCGGTTATAACGAGTGTCTTGGATTTAACCGACGGCTCAAACTCAGCTTTTACCGCGGATAAGCCTGTGGCAGTCCTTTCTATCGCGACCGTTTCAGTTGTTTTCTCAGATTCGGCCTCCCTGGTCAATTCACGGCCCGCTACCTCTTCTTTTCCGATCTTAAAAGACCCGAATTTCCACCCTTTTTGCCCCTTAGTATACAAAACAGAGATCTTGCCCCGTTGAGACAGCATCGGGATCAATATTCTTTGCGCGTCCTGGGCATCAAGGAATTTAAGCGTGATAATTTCTGTCTTCAACGCTTCTTCCGCCTGGATCTTAGCCATATTCTCAAGTTTCGTGACCAGGATCACATTGCCCTGCTTCTGATAGCCAAAACCATAGGTTTTAAGGATAATATCCAGGGCCTGTTCCCAGGGGACATCAACCAGTTTAATAGTCACATTGCCGATAACATCAGGAGTCGCGACGATATTAACGCCGGCCTTGTACGAAATGATCTTTAAAACATTATTGATATCGGCTTCTTTAAAATCAAGCGTTACGTTTTCTGAGGCATTCAAACTGTCGGTGATAGGCGCGCTCACCGTCGCTTCCGGGGCTTCAGGGACAACGGCAGCCGGCTGCTCGATCGCCACCAGCATGGTTTCTGAAGGTTTTACCGCCTGCTCGGTATTACTTTCCGCAAACGCACGCTGCGCAAGAAAAAACTGCGCTAAAACCAAAAGGAAAAAACTAAAAACGTAGTCGCCCCGCTTGAGATGCTTCATCATTCCTCCTTCTTTAATCTTGTTTCGGAAACCTGACCCTCTTTAACAAAGAATACCCTGTTTTTTTCTATTTTTAGGACCTGTTTATCACCGATGAAATCGCCGATCTTAACTACTAAACCGTTTACAATAGCATAGGAGATCCCGTAATTATCATAAATAATACCTTCTAACTTTATATCGCCGCTTGCCTCTTTTTTTTCAAGCTGGATGTACCTGCCATCAGAAGTGACCAATGCCACAAAAGGGTTTCTCCTGCCTGCGGCATTGTAAGAGAACTCCTCTTGCGCCTGGCAATGCAGCAAATCCCTGCTGAGAGTAAAAACACAAGCGCAGGAGACGAGAATAAAAAGCGCCAAATATCTTTTACTTATACTCTTGCCCGAGTTCATACAACTTTTATAATTTAACATAGGTCCTTAATAACAATGAAGCCTTTTGCTGTAGATAATTATCGGTCGATTGCGTGATCTTAACCTCCTCTACCGATATAAACGATTCACCGTTTTCCAGGTCATTGATAAAAGCCCCGAAATAATGATAAATCCCTGCGATATCAAGGGTAATACTTACCGGTATAGCTTTAGGGGCTTGAGCCGCTTTTTTAGGGTCAAGTACTTGTGTCGAGACTTCTTTAGCAGGCTTGACCTGAATGATATTGACCTTGTTTTTCGCGGCAAGGGAATAAATCTCTTGCAACAAAGCAGGTATTTGCGCGTCAGTCAAAAGCCGCTTCTTTTTAACCGCCGCAAGAGGCTTAGCAGGTAAAGCCTTCATTTTAATCAAGCCGGCAGATATCGCGGCGATATCTTTATCTAATTTCGCGACAGTTTCCGCTGATTTCTTGATACCTAAGAACTGCGCCCGCATAATAAAGGCAAAATCGGCATATATGACCGTAACAAAGATTATTCCGATCAAAATTAATTTCTGCATATCGATCACAAGGTTATCAAATAAGGTCAAGAGCTTCATTTTTTCACCCCCTGAGGGGCCTTTGGTTGTATCCGTGCCAGGCCGCGCAAGACAAAATCAATGATCTCATAACTCCCCTTAGCCCTTTTCTGAACGGAACTTAATTCCAGCGAGCTAAAATCCTTCATAAAATCCTTATCGGCGTTTAAATTGCTGATAAATTTATTGATCAAGCTCATCTCTTCTTTTTGCAGGGATACAACTGAAGCAGCCAGCAAGAACTCTTTTGAGCCTATCGAAAGATTATTAAACCAGATCCCGTCAGGGACATATTCGCTTAATTTATTCAATTTTAACGACCAGTATATGCGTTGAGAAAGGAACTGCTGGACAATCTGATCGTCGCTCGATTGAGCGGCACTGCCTTTATTAAAATTATCCAGTTCCTGCATTTGCGGCTGAAGCTGTTTCAATTTACCCGTCAGGACACTCACCTGCCCGGCCTTAACCAACGCAGTGACCCCTAAATACAAATGAAGCAGGATTATGACAGCGAAGAAAAGCGGGATCAAAAGCAGAAGATATTTCAATTCGAAACTCGAACTTTTTGATTTCGCTTTTTGTTTTAGATCTTCCGGCAATAGATTGATTTCAATCATAAGAGGCGTTATTATCCGCGCAGCGCCAGGCCAAGGGCAACAGCCAGCTGGCCTTTTACGGCATTTAAATTTCCCGAATCAATATTTGAAGATACGCTTACCTTTTTAAACGGGTCCCAATATTCGACCTCAATGCCAACCAAAGTATGAAGCAAGTCCTTTAAACCTTTCAATAAACTGCTGCCGCCGCTCAAATAGATCTTCTCGACGGAAGAAGCGCTCTGGCTTTCGAAATAATCAAAAGAGATCCTGACCTCAGAGGAAAGGTTGGCGACGATCGGCTCAATAACAGAGATCACTTTCGCCGATTTCACCGGATCAAGAGAGCATTTCAGCTCTTCAGCGGCTTTAAGCTCCAGGCTCATCGCCTCCCTGATCTTCTGGTTAAAGCTGTTTCCCGCGATAGGAATATCACGGCTCAAACGGGGAATACCGTCCTCTATAATGCTCAAGTTACTTTGCGCCGCGCCTATATTTAAAAGCGCGGCAGCCTTATCAGGCGAATGATTCTTTTCCGTATAATTAAAATTAAACGCGTTTATGAGAGCTATCGAATCCAGGTCGATGCATTGGACGCGCAACCCTGACGACTCCATGATCTTTAAGCGCTGGTTCAAATATTCTTTTTTCACCGCAGCTAATAACACCAGCATCTTGTTATCCGGCAGGTCAGGCTTCAGGATAAAGCCGTCGACATTAACTTCCGCGACAGAAAAAGGAATATGCTTCTGAGCTTCAAATTTCAAAGCCTGCTTTAATTCAGCAGCGTTCATTTTCATGAACTGGGCATACCGGATAATTGTCGACGGACCGGAAAACGATATATTGACCCGCCCGGGATCCTGCGCCTTTGCTATATTCTTAAGCAACGCTTCCAGGTCAAGCTGCATCGGCTCAACATGAAAACCGGCAAGCTCAACAGTATCTTTGAACATCTTGACCCTGGCTATCTTGATCACAGATGTCCCGACATCTATCCCGACAGCGACCTTGTCTTTCACTAATCGTTCTTTTATTTGCTCAAATAATTTCATAACAAATCCATACCCTTATTGTAAAAGCGGCTCTCCGGGAGGCAGCGGAGCTTCGATCTCAGGTTTAGGCGCCTCAAGGAGCTTCTTCTCTTTTTGCACCGGGACGATCTTATTCTCAATTACTACTTGTTTTTTTACAACAAACTGCTGCTGCGTGACCTTCGGCGCGGACTCAAATTGCTTAATGGCCATGTTAATTGCCGCGATCGCGATCAAGAATATGGCGACCGCGATCCCAACCAGCATGCCGATCCTCTTATCCATGATTATACTCCTTTGTCCTGCCACACTAATTTCTGATCCAGCTTCCCGTCATCAAAAGAGACAAAATTCGATAAATACGGGAAATAAGGAGGAGTTGTCCCGTGCAGCATTCTATCATCATAAACAAAGTTCCTGCCGTAGCCATGAGTCGGCGTTGAGCCCGAAAAAGTCCCAAAAGCCCCATAGAAATCAGTGATCGCCCCCCCTAAAAGTGTTGCCGTCCCGCGAGGAGCATCTTGATTATAATCATCAACACTAAACACACCATG
>CAZPNW010000204.1:0-10530 GCA_964588175.1 uncultured Planctomycetales bacterium | reverse complement strand
AAAAACAGCCAATCCTCTTTCTTTTCTTTGTTTTGCCAGAGAGATAAATACGCAAGGATTAAAAAAATATTTAAAAAATGCTGGAACAACCAGATAGATTCCAAGAGAGCTTTGCCGGTTATAGCGGCAAAATACTTATTGGCCAAGAGTAAGTATACCGCGGGGAGACCGCAATAATACCAGCCCAAACGCCAACCCAGGGCAAATATCAATATTACACAAAGTGCCACGAAAACAAGCATATTCGATCTCACGGCATAGATCAAATCGACAACATGAGGCAGGGGATGTTTTTCTATGGCTCCGTCGGAAAGTTTAACAAAACGCAGGATCGTATGCGGCTCTCTCAGCATGGACCGACAAGGACTATAATAAAGATCTAAACCGATCACATAAATCCCTATGGGAACCGTTGAATATTTTGATTTTGAATACCAGTAAGGATTATTAATATTATGGGTAATGAAGAACGATTTGAACAAGCCCGCGTAATAAACATACAGCAACTCATCGGCATCCAATGCATCGCTTAACATCTTGCTGCCGATCTGGAGCGATACCATTACGCATAAAATAATACACAGGGAAAATACCACTGTTTCAAATATCGTTCTCCGGGTTTTCTTCATATCCAATGACTTGCCCATTTTTTCCGCCTCTAGCGCTCAAGTAAAAGATCACGGATCCGGCCCCCAATAGCCTCCGGATCATAGGTAACCGCTTTTTTCGCAGGCTCATACGTGCCTGTCTCTTTCCAGGAATCCGCAAACCAGCTGAATCCCGAAATACTGTATTCAGTCATGACCGGCAAATAATCTTCCTTTATCCTTTGTTCACTCCAACTGTAGGCGTAAAATTTCCTAACGCGGCCATCGGATGAACCGGTATCAAACATAGACACGCCGGGAAAATCATCTTTTAAATGAAGCTCTGACATAATTGTTTTCGGGATATCCGACAAAGAAACCGCGGCGTCTGAAACACGCATCAGGCCGCTCGCGCCAAATGGTTTGATAAGGACAAGCGGCAATCCTCCTCCCCTTCCCGGATAATAAACCTGCCCGGCATGCGCGCGCTTCTCTTGAGGCAGGTAAACATCCGGTAAGGCCCCATGGTCCCCCATAATGACGATCAAAGAATTATCATAAATACCGGCTTCTTTTAACTCACCCAAAAACATTGAAACTAATTTCAAAAGCCCCCGGGCTTGTTTTTTATACCCCTGCCGGTCTGACGGCAGGAGTTCAGGCTCGAGCCTTTCATTAAACATCAAAGGAAAATGCATTCCCGGAAGATGAATGTATTTAAAGAATTTAGTATTCTCGCTTAAGGAAAGCCCCGCGGAAGTCTCCTGAAAGAATTTCACCGTCTCCAGGAATTCATGCCGTTGTGAGGGCGGCAGTTGATCCTGCCTGAACCTGCCGGACTTTTTCCCGGTTTCCCGAGAGAAGATCCTTCTTAAGAACCATCGTTGCTCGTGGTAAAGGGCTCTTTTTAAGAGTTGCGGGGAAGAACGGAATAACGCGATATCATAAATATATGCTATATCCTTACCCCTCACCCGCTTTTTCACCGCCACAAGATTCGATGCCAAGGAGGGATCGCAATAAATTGAGTAGTGGTTAAAATAAGGGTACAATTCGATATCAAATCCATGGTTTCGTAAAACTGCCGGAAGCGAATGACGGGTAAATTCATCTTTAATAAATTCTTGGATCTCGACCGTGTTATCGTAATAGCGGCCCGTCATGATCGTGGTAACAGCAGGATAGGTACATTGGAATGGAGCCAGGGCATTACGGAAATAGACAAATCCCTGAAAAGGTTTTATTCCCGCCGGATCCTCATCAATGATCTCCTGAAAAACATCGGATTCAAAAGCATCCAATAAAAGAATGATAACGTTTTTCTCTGCTGAATAACGAGTGAGGTTTTTATTATTTATTTCGAATTTCTCGGCGCTCGGAAGTTGTGAAGTCTGGCCCATCATCCATAAAGCTGAAATGAATTGTAGCAAAAAAAGGCCGGCAGCCAATTTTCTTATTCCTCTACAGACCAGTTCCGCCTTAAAAACAACTAAAGCGGCCCCTGCCGACCAAACAAACGCGTCAAAAAAGCCCCTCACCCGGAATTGAGCCCACTCGATCGCCTTACCGTCAAAAACACCATAGTTCCAAATAAAGACATTTCCCTGCAGCCATATCAACAAGGACACAACGGCCATACCAACCACGCATCTTTTACGCAGCGGGACAGGTAAAACCAGTAAAGTCACGCTCAGGAACACCGCGGCAGAAAACGAAATCATAACGAAAACAGGCGTAACAAGAGAAAAAACATAAGGAAATTCCAGCCGGTTGGTTAAATATATTTGGAGCGGAGTGAAGAAAAAAAGCGTCAGGGAAAATAAAACAGCGGCAATACAGGTATCGGCCTTCTTGAGGCCGGCGCAGCCCTTCATAGTAAAGGAACGGTTCATCTTTGCTTTCGTTTAAGAAAATACACGACCCGCGAAGAACCTGGCACGGGCCGGGAATTCTCTATCTCAAAATACCGCCCGAATTCTTGTTCGAAATTTTCTTGAGAGTATCCGGAAAAAACGTCTTCCCGGTTAATCAATAGCCGCCGGACGCAGGGATCGCTTTTAGGGATGAATTCAACAAGCGCGCGCCGGCAGATCTTCTGAAACAAATAGGCTATCTTCTCTAAAGGGATCCCGGAGGCGATCGCCAAATGATGGATCAAAGCCAAAGCCAGAAGAGTATCCGCAGGGCCGCGCTCGAAAAATGCGCATCTCTCCTCCAGTGCCCACCCCGCTGCCGGGCTGGGATTAGTAATATCAACGACCAAAGGCAAAACAGAAGACAGCCCTTCTTTACAACAAGCCTGATAATTTTCCTCAACCACAGCATGGTCATTATCAAAAGATACTACCGGTATATTCAGGCGGCCGGCGATACGGCTCAAAACCCCTGTATTAGAACCTATATCATAAATAAAACGCGAAACATCCCGATTGAGGAATTCAGATACTAATTCCTGTTTTGCCGTTATCATACCGGGAGCATAATGAGTATCTGAATAATACCGCAGCCAAGGCGACCGGCGAAAACGGAGGGTCAATCCCGCCACCGCCGATCCCAGGTTATCGATCAGCGCCTCAAGAGCTAAACGGCTGAGGCGGCAGGAACGCTGACTTACAGCCATATCTTCATAGTGCTGCTGGAATTTAGAATGGCTATAGAGGTGGGAAAATAATGCCGGCCGCAAACGGCTCCAAACCGGTAAGAGCGAGCTCGCCAAATCCAATGGAATGCCATCAAGATAATTCCGGGACAACTGATTCAATCTCACATCGACGCAGCTCATTAAAGCCAGCGGCGCCAAAAAATGCTGACAGAACTGCCGGTACGCAGCCCAAGGCTCACCGGGGCGGTACTTCTCGAAAGAAAGCGTATCGATCAGGAGCGGCTTACCGTTAAGGAATTGAATATTGTAGGCGCTGCCGTCTTTTAAGGTCATGCCTGCTTTAAGCGCCGTCTTCTGGATCCGGAGTGTCGTTAAAGCGGCCTGTTTTAATTGGCTAAAACACCATTCGTAAGGATAGGAAATAAAAGGGATCAGGGCAGGCTTAATGACTTTATACGCTACGCCGCTATTTAAAGCGGGAACATCTGACTGCGTATGCGAAATAAGTTGCCCCGCGGACACTAAGGCATCATAAAGGCCGCAACTCATCAGGTGATCATAGTGTTCCTGATACGCCTTATTGACCTGCCTGAAGATCATGCCGTCTCTCTCGAAAAGAAAACCACTCTCGTCACGAAACGACCCCAAAACAGAAAAACGGCTTTCAAGAATTGGCATGGATTAGTTCTTTTTTTGCTTTTTCCTGATAAAAATTCTGCCCAGATACATTGCGATCTTTCCGAAAGCTATCTTGATCACAAAGAAACCGACGACCAAAGACGCGGCCACGACCTGAAAAATACTGCTCCCCGCCCCGGGATCGATATAGGCATAGCCATATGCGGGGAAAAACAATAAAATCATACTTACGGGCAGAAGAACATATTTATTCAGCTTCATCGAGAGCCCCCGCGAGAATTTTGGGATATCTTAAAACGATCTTAAGATGCATCTGCTATTTTCAAAGAGGAAAAATCGTTACGATACCGCGAAGCTCCCCGGCAAGCGATACCGGCGGAGCCGGAAATAACGCACAGGCAGGGCTCACCGAGATCAACAAGCATTCCTCTCGAAAAAAACTTGTTATATTCACTGGGCTCATTAAGAAAACCCAGCGTAACTAGTGTAACATTTTCACTCGAAATTGTAAAACAGATTTCTTTTTTCCCCGGATAAATCGAGTAACTATCGGCATACAAAAAACATACGCCACGGTCTTTGATATTATTTATTTCTCTTTTCTCAAGACTGAGGCGATCATGCTCTTCAAGTCGTCCTCTTCAAAAGGCTTAGAAAGGAAACCCGCGCTTCCTGCCAGGCGGATTTTCTCAGCGATCTCTTTGTCCTCATACGCGGTCAGATGAATTATAGGGATATTGAAACGGTCCCGGATGATCATCGCAGCTTCAATGCCATCCAGGCGGCCGCAAAGTTTAATGTCCATCAGGATCAAATCAGGTTTTTCGATCTCTGCCTTTTGGACCGCCTCTTCACCTTTGGGGATCAAAGAACCAACCTGGTAACCGGCACTCTCTAACGTATTCTTCAGGCTTAAAGCGACAACAGGCTCATCCTCTACGATCAGGATACGTATTTTCTTCATCTCAAAACCGTTCTCTTATAATTCTTTACCCTTATTCAACGTGAGCTTAAACGCCGTTCCTTCTGTCCGCAGCAGTTTGATTTCCCCCAGCTGCCGCGCCAATATATTGACTAATTCAAGCCCTAATGTTCGCGAGCTTTTCATGTCAAAATCTTTCGGTAAACCGATGCCGTTGTCCCGGACCACAAGCTCATAAACATTATTTTTACCTGCTTTAAGCTCAACACAGACCTCGCCTTTTCTATTATCCGGGAACGCATACTTAAAGGCGTTGGTCACCAACTCATTAATGATCAACCCGCAATGGATCACCATGTCCATATTAAACCAGATCCCCTCATCGGCCATGACTTTCAGGGAAACAGTATCATCAACAATATTAAATGAATGAGCGATACTGCGGACAAGGCTGTTCAGGTACTCTTTCATATCGATCCGGGAAAAATCAGACGAACTATATAATTTCTCATGCACCATTGCAATTGACTTGATCCGTAAATGGCTTTCCCGCAAGATCCCCCTTACTTCTTCATCTTTGATCTTATGAGCCTGCAAATTCAATAAACTATTAATAACCTGCAGGTTATTCTTAACGCGATGATTAAGCTCCCGCAGTAAAAGCTCTTTTTCAATAAGCGCCGCTTTTATTTTTTCCTCAGCGAGCTTGCGCTCAGTAATATCTTTTACAAATCCCTGCACAATGCCCTTTCCTGAACGGGAGACGATCTTAGCGCTGACCGTCACCCATACGCAGCTGCGGCCTTTCTTCATATGCTGCCCGTCGAATTCAACCTTTCCGTCGCGCAACAACTGCTGCATATGCTTTTCCATTAACCGCGTGTTTTCCGGGCAATCGATCTTGGCCAAAGATGCCCCAACGAGGTCATCCCGGCTGTATCCCGTCATCCTGCAGGCATTTTCATTAACATCCATGATAACCCCTTCGAAATCATGGATATACAAAGCATCATTTATATTCTCAACTATTGAACGGTACCTGCTTTCACTTGCCAGCAACGCAGCTTCTGCCTGCGTACGCTCGGTAATATCCACATGCTGGATAATGGCGTTAATGACCTTGCCGTCGCTATTTTTTAAGGGTAAGATCTGGACTTCTAAAATAACGGACACCTTATGTTTAAAATCGAATTGCTGAAGTTCCCCGGTGTTGTATTTAAGAGTAAATTTAACCCTTTCACCCCGCTCGTATACTGACCGGACAAGAGGCATAAACCCCTGGCTCTCTACGATATTATCCTTAAGCACGTTGTACTTACCTACCACGTCCTTATCCTTAATATGCAGCAAATCCCGGCAGGCCTGATTCATTTTGATGAGCATGCCGTTTTCATCAGAGATCCATTGCGAATGGGGGCTCAAGTCAAAGACATTATTCAGGAAAGCTTCCGATTTCCTAAGGGCCTCCTGCACGCGCTTGCGTTCAGTAAGATCAAGGATAAAAGCAACCGATTCCTCCCTCTGTTTTCCCAATAGCGTATACCCGACCAGCACCCATACGCGTGAACCATCTTTACGAATATACTGTTTTTCATACGGGGTGCATACCCCGCACGCTTGCGCTTCACGAATGCCCTGTTCATCCAAAGGCAAAAACTCAGGCGGTGTCAGGTCGATCCAGCGGATCACGCCTCTTCCCAGCTCCTCCCGAGTATAACCAATGATACGCAATAATTCATCATTAGCATTAAGGATATCCCCCTGTATATTGCCGAATAACACCCCTATTACATTTGATTCATAAAACGCGCGCAGTTTATCTTCACTCTGCCGTAATGCCTCCGCAGATGCTTTTCGCTCCGTTATATCTCTAAAAAGCCCCAATAAATACCTTTTTCCATTCAACACAAAGAGGCTTGAATTAATATCGACATAAAAAACAGAGCCGTCTTTTCTCTTTACCGGGATATTTTCAGCTAAAGGCTTTTTACGCGAGAATTGTTTTTTTATCACTTCCTTAACATACGGCATATCTCGAGCGGGATGCAGATCATTAACCGTGAGCCCCAGGAGCTCCTGCAGATCATACCCCAGCATAGAGCATATCATACGGTTCCCCAGGACCAATTTCATGGTTTGAACATCTGCAAGCAGTATCCCGTCACTGACATTATCAAAGATACACTTAAACCGCTCTTCTGATTCTTTAAGTTCAAGATCGGCTTTTTTACGCGCGGTAACATCAAAAAAAATACAATGCGTCTGTTTAAAGCGCCCCTGAGAGTCATACATGACCTTACCGTTAAACGAAGCGGTAAAACAGCTCCCATCCTTACGCTTCATTTCAAATTCAACCCCTTCAGCCAGGCCGCTTGCTTTAAATAAGGGAAACCTTTCCTGAAAAAGCTTTTTTGACTCAGCAGTTAAAAAATCACCGAACCAATGCCCGATAACTTCTTGACGGGAATAGAGCATAGCATCTAACCAAGACTGGTTGACTTGAATAAAACAACCATTGCCGGCAAGCGACTGATAAGCAAGCGGCGCAAATTCAAAAGGATCCGCGAACATACTCTCAGAGACTTTTGTCCGCTTATTGCTCAAGTGGGTATTCTTTGAAGACACGCGGGGAGTTTTCTTAACACGCAGCAAAACCGGAGATTTTCTTTTAGATTTTTTCTTTTTTATGAGAAGCGGCGTCCTTTTGGTTTTCATATAAAACCTTTTAGCTCACCAAAATCAAGCTTTTACGTTAGGCAGGATATTGATTTTATTATACACCTAATACGCCAACAAACACCATTTTTCTCGCTATTTTCTTACCGCCGGGCTTCGGAGCGGCCGTTGGCTTTCTTAATCCCTTACCTGTCATTAACAGACGGGGATCCCGCAGCCTGCCCCATGGCCTTTATGATGGCCTCAGCCACGTTATTCGCCAGAAGGCTATTACCTTTCTTGGTGCAATGGCCGAAATTTCCGGCAAACATATCGATAAAATAGTGATCATACCCATGTTCAGCTACCGCGTCTTTAAAGATCTGCCCGTTATCCACCAAAACGACATCCGGCTGGCCGCCAAAAACCTTTTGCAGCAAACCAATGCTTTCCAGAGGATAGGACATGCACACGAGTTTCTTGCCCCGGGCATCAACCACGATACTTTTAAGCTTCTGATAATTAGCGATGGTCAGCGGATTATACCGGTTCGGCTTCTCCAACAAGCGGGAATATTCCTCGGCGCGCGCTTTATCGCCCCTCTGCCTGTATAAACCGCTCAAGAATTTATAGCACCGGTGGTCATAGGCATGATTTAAACCAAGCGCCTTCTTAAATAAAGGCTCCGCCTCTGTATATGAGCCCTGGCGTTCGCATACATACCCTAACCCGATATATGCTTCGGGGTTACGAGGTTCTACTTCAGCGGCTTTCAAGAACATGAGACGGGCCTGATCATACTCACGCATTTCCTCATAACACCAGCCTAAGAATATATAAGCCTTTGCTTTATGAGGGGCCAGGGCAATGGCCTTTTGCAGCAGTAAGGCCGCTTGCGGGAACTTATCCTGTTTATTGTAAAATAACGCGTAGGTAACATAGGCCTCATCATTATCCGGTGCCAGCTCGATTATTTTCTTGTATCTTTGCTCCGCTTGATCATAACGGCCTCGTTCAAAGTCGTTTTTTGCCCTTAAACATTCGCGCTGAATGACCGCGGCAGACGGTTTACCGATAAACTTGCCGAACTCAGGGTAATTCAGGTCATTCTTAATAAAAACCGTCCATCTCCCGGGAGCGGGGCCAGAAACGGTTAAACCTGAAAAACCATATTCTCTCATTTTACTCATCCCCTGACGCCCCAGGAGCTTCATGAGCCGGTATACTTTAAACGAACTCAAAAAACGCTTAAGCGCAGGAATATTCTGAGCCTCAAAGAAAACATAGTCTTCCCCGTCATTGATCCCCATCATCGCGATCACCATATCAGGGTCATATTTATCGAGGTCTTTATTAAGCTGAGAAAGCAGCCGGGTAGAATTCACCGAAGGGATCCCGCAATTAATGACACTGAACGTCTTTTCCGGAACAAGGCTGCTCAAGGCTGCTTCAAGCAAGGCAGGATACGCTTCGGCTTTCCCGGCCGTGGTCGATTCTCCTAAACACAGGATCCGATATGCCCCGCGCTTTCTCAAAGAATCGTTGTTACGTTTTTCCCAGGCAGATACCATGACCAATCCAGCCAAACGCAGCCCGATCTCAAGCACCGAGAGAAAAAAGAAAATAGCACAAAGCATCAAAACGATTCTCTGGATAAAAGTAGTTTTCGGCGTCGGATTATGGATAGTATCCTGTTTCATGCTTCAGTTGTTTTTGTATTACGAGGAAGGCTGCTGCTTTTAAACACCGTAAAGCAGCACTTTTGAAAGAACCTATGGAATGATCTCTATTCCCGGCGGCCCTTCTTTTACAATGTGTTGTAATAATTTATCCTGAGCAGCCGGTTTTATGGCAATAAACTCGATCCCCAGCTGAAAAGGGAATTCCGCGGCGCTGATCTCTTTGAGCCAAATGACCTTACCGGTCACCTTGATCGGATCGCTAAAATCAAGCAGTTGGATTTCCAGGTCTATGCATCTTCCCGCCTCCAGCCTCTGAGGGAAAGGCAGGCAGATCCCTGTCACCGAAATGTTCTTGCTGCGGGAAGCAGTCGTAAAAACAGTATTCAGCAAACGGTAACTGACCACTAAAGACGCATTAATACGTATTCTTCTTCTACGCTCTTGCATGTTTAATATTTTAACACAGGTTATTCAGAAATTCAATATTTTAAAAGAAATGTCCTCGGGGGATGATCTGCGGGGGCTTAGCGCGCGTACGGATTTAACGCATCCGCACCACATATTCCTGCGCCCTTTTTTCCCGGGAAGCTATAACCGTGGCTCCTGACTTGAATAAACCCGGGCCTAAAAACCAGGCTTTTTGCAGCATACTAAAGACTTCAGGAGCCGCCATCGATGCATAATCGACCTTTAAATACTGCCGCAAAAGAAGCTCCGCGTATTTTTGAGCAAAAACCTCATAAACCTGCCGGTCACGAAATACATCCTCCAGGCTGAATTTTGCTAAAGCAGGATAATGCTGCATCACATCCTGTGCGGCGATCTTGCTGAATCCAAGCGCGCCATATGCCTTCTTCCCCGGATGCTCGAAGTTCGGGGGATAATCCTTCCCGGAAGACTCCAGGTAATGCAACCCTCCCCTTAAATACCGCCAAAGCTCCTGGCTCATAGCCGTTGATGGCAGCGTCTCAGGCGGCGGGCTGGATAACGCAGTATCCCTCAACACAGCCGGAGCATGATTGAACTTCACCCGGGAGGCAGAAACATAAGGTGAATACCCATAAAATAGTATTAATAAAGCCAGGACAAAGAATTCGCTTACGACAAAGATATTGTTCGGGATCTTTATTCCGGTAACACGCCGGGCAGGACTCTTAAGGACCGTCAACGTTTTGAATAAAAGCATATCTCCCCCCAAAAACAAAACCCCGGTATAGGCATACCGGGGTCATGAGAAAAGAAAAAGCCCTTAAAGGCACTTTCAAGGGCTTGCTTTTCCTCTTTGGCAACGCAGCCCCCCGATCAAACGATCGGGGCTGTCGCTTTGCGCCCCAGCATTACTGCTAGTTTACCTTTATCAGTAGTATCATCACTTTTTTCTAAAGAGCTATTTTTCCTCTTACATATAAACTATAACACATCTTTTACCAAATTTCAAGTTTC
>CAZPNW010000203.1:0-5517 GCA_964588175.1 uncultured Planctomycetales bacterium | reverse complement strand
CCTGACGAAGCCACTGCCCGACCTCAACCGCTTTCTTTACCCCTTCCAGGGTATCATAGGTATCGACCAGAAAAATACAATTATTCGGCATTGCCAAAGCATATTCCCGGAATGCCTCCAATTCATCATCAAATGTCATGATCCAGCTATGCGCTTGAGTGCCCTTAACCGGGATCCCGAAGATCTTGCCGGCAAGCGTATTCGAAGTTGCCGCCGTACCCCCGATATAAGCGGCACGGCTGGCCGCCAGCGATCCATCTATCCCCTGCGCTCTTCTCAAACCGAATTCCAGGATAGGCCCGCCTTCCGCGGCAATGAACATACGCGCGGCTTTTGTGGCGATCAAGGTCTGAAAATTAATAATATTCAATAAAGCAGTTTCAATAAGCTGGCACTGAATAAGCGGCCCGCGGACACGCACAAGCGGCTCCAGCGGGAACACAACAGTTCCTTCGGGGATCGCGTCAATATCGCAGGAAAACTGCATTTTCTCCAAATATGTCAAGAAACCTTTCTCAAACAAAGGCTTACCGTCATTTCCGGTGAGGCAGGCAAGATAATCAATATCTGTCTTATCGATCTTAAAATTCTCCAGATAATCGATCACATATTCTAGTCCGCAGGCAATGGTAAAACCCCCCTTAAACGGGCTCGTACGGAAGAAAAGATGAAAAACCGCTTCTTTTTTATCAACTCCTGATTTCCAGTATCCGTAGGCCATGGTAAGTTGATAAAAATCGGTTAAGAGTGAAAGCGATTGATTATAGGGTAACACTGTATATCCCATTATTTCTCCTTATATATATCATAGTAAAACTAATGCACTGTGTCAACGCATCGTTTGCTCATAAAAAATAAAGGGGGGCATGCCAACTCACGCCCCCCTTTAGAATAGTTCCCCTTAAAACCAACCATAACCCTCTATTTGGGATAAATAGTTATCTTATCTCCCGAAATCTTAGCATTAGGAACGATGACTTTCTTATTATCTTTAGTCATCATGATAGTCGAAAAGATCTGTATTTCTTTGACAATTCCGGCTGCTCCCCCTGCCTCGATCTCATCCCCGACCTTAAACGGCTGGAACAAAATAAGCATGACTCCCGCGGCAAAGTTAGATAACGACCCCTGTAACGCCAGGCCCACCGCCAGGCCCGCCGCGCCGACGATCGCCACAAAAGAGGTCGTCTCAACGCCGAGCTTGTTTAATGCGGCGATTGCCACAAAAATCAGAATGATGTAATACGCGATGTTTTTCGTAAAAGACGCCAGTGTCTCATTGACCTTTGCGCGGGTCATTACCTGGGCCGCGATCTGCGAGGCTAATTTTGCCACCCATTTCCCGATAATAAGGATAAGGATAGCAATAACCACGTTCATGCCATACTGCACAACATACCCGGTTATCTTATCAATGACACCCTGCATATGAGCCTCCTTTGTAATGAAACCCGTCCGCTCCACATTTTCTTCTAATGTGGAGTAATAGTGATCTTGTCTGCGGCGATCTTGGCATTAGGGACAATGATCTTCTTCTTGTCCTTGGCCATTATGATCGTAGAGAAGATCTGTATTTCCTGAACAATCCCGCTGGCTCCTCCCGCTTCGATCTCATCACCGATTTTAAACGGCTGGAACAAAATAAGCATGACCCCGGCGGCAAAATTAGACAATGAGCCCTGTAACGCCAGGCCCACCGCCAGGCCCGCCGAACCCACGATCATCACAAAAGAAGTCGTCTCTATCCCCAGCTTGTTCAATGCGGCTATCCCCACAAAAACAAGAATAATATAATATGTGATGTTCTTCGTAAAAGACACCAACGTCTCATTGATCTTTGAACGCCCCATCACATCCCCTATCAGACGACTGGCCAACTTCGCGAGCCATTTTCCTACAATAAAGATAACAACAGCGGCGATCACGCTCATTCCATATTGGATAATATATCCTGAGGCAATATTCATGATCTTTTCCATATACTTCTCCTTTTTAATTCAAGTAACTACAATCGGCTATTCTACCAAATACTTTAAATTTCCTTTTACGACTTTACGATAACTGACGCCGCGGCATCAAAAGGATTAGTCCGCATGGCAAGCGAAAAAAGATAGGGATAACTCTTATGCAAATGTTCCATGTACGAAAGCCAATCAATGATCAAAATACCATAAGCCCTTCTCATATCGCCAGCAAGGTGTTTATAATCAGCTTCCGGAAGGTTGATGAGAGTATTCCTGTGCTGTAATTCTTCAGTCAGATGGAAAACAGCCCAGAGCAATTCGGTAAAAGATTCATGTTCCAACAGGTTCGGGTTTTCCAGGAGCGTTAAGAGAAAACTCCTTTGAGCGACCAAAAGATCACGCATCTCTTGCAGATTTCCTTTTACGAAATCAAATGTATAATCCCTGGACTTAACCATTGCCTTTACTTTCAAGAATTCTTTTGGTGACCAGCTCCCCGTCACGATCAAGAGCTTACTCAAAGGCTTTATCTGCGTATCCATAAGAGAAAATGATTTAAGGAGTACTGTGCCGACCTCGCTATAGAAAGCGCCGACAACCATATTTAACTTATTCAACATTGCGCGTTTCTCATGGTTACTTAAGACATTATGGATGACCAGGGTCACCAATAATACTTCTATCGGGACAAAAGCAATATCTAAGATCAGATAGTAAAAGATATGATGAATATCCTTAAAGATTGCGTAATGGATAAAACAAATGGCAAGAGAAATAAAAATAAGGACCAAGCTCAAAGCAAACTGCCAACTCAAGAACTTAAACTTCATGCGTTCATCCCTTTATCCGGTTGTTGCGGCAATATTAAGGTTTTTCACCCCCAGCTCATTTAATACATCCAGCACAATAACGATGTCCTGGAACCGCACTAACTTATCTGAATTCAAGATCACCCCTAATTCCGGGTTACGCGCCGCTAAAACCGAGACCTTTTCCTTCAACTCTTTTTTGGTAACCACATTTTTATCCAAATACATGACCCCTTCATTGGTGATGGTAATATTGACCTGTTTATTATCAATCTCCATAGTCGAAGCGCTCGCCGCTTCAGGAAGTTTGACTTCCAATTTCTTGACGCGTTGAGGGCTGAATGTATAGAGTAAACTAAATGAAATAAAGAAAAATATGAACATGTTCAATACGATGTCGGTCATGGCGACTGATTCCAAGCTGACGGCATAATCACGTTTTCCTGAGATCTTCATGCTATCCTTCCTTCTTTGGTCTCTGCAATAACCTCAAGGAGCTGGATACAATGATTCGTCAGGTCATTTGAAACGACTTTGATACGGCTGATAAAATAGTGATAACACAAGTACAGCGGGATCGCTACCGTCAGACCAGCGGCCGTAGTAAGCATCGCCTCATAGATCCCGGCAGCTAAAACGCTTACCGTGACATTAGCGCCAGCCTGTTCCCACGACATAAAAGCGCGGATAAGCCCGGTGATAGTGCCGAGAAAACCCATCAAAGGCTCAATACTGATGATCGAGATCAAAGCTCCCAGGTTCTTCTCCAACTTCTGAACCTGGTTGTTGCCTGCTTGTTCCAATATTTTTTCTAATCGGTCAAGCGGAAGATTGCGGCGTTCGATCCCAATTTTGAATATGACTGCCAGGGGATGCCGGATATTCTTGTTGCATAATTCGACAGCATCTTTTATCTTATTGGCCATAAGACTCTTAAAGACATTCTGAATAAAATCAAACGTATCCAGATGCATCTGCCGAAAGACCCAGAAACGCTCAAGAGAAATCGCCAGCCCTACGATCGAACCGATAATAATAGGTATCATGACCGGCCCGCCTTTTACGATAAAAGTAAACATTCCTTTTCCTCCTTAAAATAAGTGGTAAAAGTCATTAAAGATTATGAAAGCAATCCTGTAAAAAGAATCACCTTATTTTTTTATGGGAATTGTTCCGAATCGATATTATATTATACTAATATCAAGCGTTTATAGCAAGAAGATTCCATCCTTTAAGCTTATACTCTCCAATAATAAAAATAAAACAGTTGGCTCCCTGCGTTCCTGCGTTCCTGCGTTCCTGCGGAAGAACCAAGCTTAGAGATTTTCACTTAAACATGATTAAAACGAAGATTTCCTGTGCCGAGGGCGGCGCTGCCGCTGTCCCTGGCTATAAGAAGAGCTGCGGCCAAAAGAACGGCCGGGGTTACGGCCACGGTTGTGGCCGGGGGGGCGGCGCCTCACATCTTCAGGGGCAGACTGGCTGAATTCCTGAAGAGAAAGCTCCTTATTCTTTGAGATCGGTAATGAAGTCTTAATAAGTTTCTCAATATCGCGCACATCACGGCTTTGGTCGGGTGTAGCAAAAGAAATCGCGTGGCCCTTATGCCCCGCCCTTGCGGTACGCCCTATACGGTGCACGTAATTATCCGCGTCTTCCGGGAGGTCATAATTAAGGACTAATTCGATCCCGGTAACATCAATTCCTCTGGCGGCAATATCAGTAGCGACAAGCACCCGGTATCTGCCCGTTTTAAAGCCTTCCAACGCTTCACGGCGCTGCGCAAGAGACCTGTTAGAATGTATTTCAGCAGCCCTATATCCCATACCTCTAATTACGGATACGATCTTTTTAGCATTATGTTTAGTTCGAGAAAATAAGAGGACCGTCCCGTGGTACTGCGCTAATATTTTCCCTAAAAGCTGCTGTTTGGCGTCTTTTCTGACAATAAAAACTTCCTGGGTAACTCGTTCCGCGAGAGTCCCGGAAGGCGCGATCTCAACGCAAACAGGAAGCTTCATATAACGAGAGGTCAAAGCCATGATCTCCTTAGGGATAGTGGCTGAAAAAAGCATGGTTTGCCGTTCTTGAGGCAAATTACGCAGGATTTTCTCGATTTGAGGAGCAAACCCCATATCCAGCATCCGGTCAGCTTCATCAAGTACCAGCATCACAACATCTTCTAATATTACATTCCACTGGCTCGCGTGATCAAGAAGCCTGCCTGGAGTAGCAATAACCACACGGGGATTTTTACGCAAAGCCTGCACCTGGTCCTGCATCGAAGCCCCGCCGATAAGACAGGCAGTTTTCATCCCGAAAGCATGCGCGACTCCCTGAAATGCCTCATCGATCTGAATTGCCAGCTCCCGGGTAGGAGCTAAGACCAGCCCTATCCCTTTTTTCTGAGCGAGGTTTTGTACCATGGGGATCGCGAACGAATGCGTTTTTCCTGTCCCGGTCTGAGCGATACCAATAAGGTCTTTACCTTCTATCGCTAAAGGGATCGCTTTCAATTGGATCGGTGTCGGGATCTTAAATTTTATGCGTTCTAAAAAATCAAGGATCTTTGGCGCGATACCAAGGCCGTAGAACCCATCATTTGGTTGGTTCGGGATTTGAGTTACATTATCTGGATGATTCATTCTGTGTGGCATTTCTTATACCTACCTGTCTTCTTTAAATTATGTTTACACAACTACAAATAAAAAACCGCAATGGTTTGTTTTCTTCCTTTATGGTTT
>CAZPNW010000202.1:0-4467 GCA_964588175.1 uncultured Planctomycetales bacterium | reverse complement strand
TAATTGCTCCGCAAATATCAAGGAATTCAGTCAAGAGCTTATTTTCTTCACTGGCATCCATCATCGCCAGATCACCGGCATAGACGTTTCCTTTGGTACCGTTCAAGGTGACCCAGTCGCCTTCTTTAAAAGCTTTGCCGTCGATCAGCATTTCTTTCTTGCCATGTTCGACATGGATCGCGCTGCAGCCGACAATACAGCATTTTCCCCAACCGCGCGCAACCAGCGCCGCGTGAGAGGTCATACCGCCGCGGGCAGTAAGGATCGCCTGAGCGGCGCGCATACCCTCGACATCTTCAGGATTAGTCTCTTCACGCACAAGAATGACCTTTTTGCCGTGTTTTGCCCACTCAACAGCATCCTGCGCGGAGAAAACGATCTGGCCTTTTGCTCCACCCGGGCCTGCAGGCAAGCCTTTGGCTAACGGTTTTTGTGTCAATTCTATTTTCGGGTCGATGATCGGATGCAGTAATTCATCCAACTGAGAAGGTGTCACTCTCATCACCGATTCTTCTTTGGTAATGAGCTTTTCTTTCACCATGTCTACAGCCATACGCACTGCAGCAGGGCCGTTACGTTTGCCGACGCGGCACTGTAACATAAAAAGACGGCCTTTCTCAATAGTGAATTCGATATCCTGCATATCACGGTAATGCTTTTCCAGGCGCCCGCGGAAAGAGGCAAGCTCTTTGTAAAGCGCCGGCATGGATCTTTCCATCGTGACCAGTTCTTTATTATGGTCTGATTTAGAGACTTCATTGACCGGGGCCGGGGTGCGGATACCGGCGACAACGTCCTCGCCTTGCGCATTGATCAAATATTCCCCGTAGAAATAATTCTCGCCGTTACCCGGGTTACGGGAAAAGGCAACGCCGGTAGCTGAATCATTACCCATATTGCCGAACACCATGGTCTGGACATTGACCGCTGTTCCCCATTCATCGGGGATATTTTCGATACGGCGATAGCTGATAGCGCGCTTACCGTTCCAGGAAGAAAACACCGCGCTGATTCCGCCCCAGAGCTGCTGCTTGGGATCATCGGGGAATTCTTTTTTCAAGGATTCCTTGATCTTGTCCTTGAACATGGTGCAAAGCTTGATCAGGTCTTCAGCGGTCAAGTCAGTATCAATGGTATATCCTTTTTCCTTCTTCATCGCTGCCATGATCCGTTCCAGCTGCTTACGGATGCCTTCATCTTCTTTAGGCTCGATACCGGCGGCTTTTTCCATAACGACGTCGGAATACATCATGATCAACCGGCGATACGCGTCATAGACAAAACGTTCGTTGCCGCCGCTTTGCTTGATCAGTCCGGGAATGGTCTTTTCGGTCAAACCGACATTTAAGACCGTTTCCATCATCCCGGGCATTGACCGCCGTGCTCCTGAACGTACAGAGACCAAAAGAGGATTCTCCATATCTCCGAACTTCCTGCCCATTAATTTCTCTACTTTCACCAAAGCTGTCTCAACCTGCTCAGTTAAACCAGCAGGATATTTCTTTTTATTCTGGTAATAATACGTACAAACCTCAGTGGTGATGGTAAATCCCGGAGGAACAGGCAATTTCAGGTCCTTGTGTCCTGCCATTTCCGCTAAATTAGCGCCCTTTCCACCGAGCAGATTCTTCATGCTCTCATTACCATCCGCTTTACCTCCGCCGAAACTAAAAACATACTTCTTTGCCATTGCTTTTAAAACCCTCCTTTTTCGTTATTTTCGTTATTATCGTTAATTTCGTTATTGCCGTTGGCAAGGTAAATAGATCCCCTTGGCAAACGATTTAAACGATAATAACGATACTAACGACATTAACGATATTAACGATATTAACGCAGTTTATCTATTAAATATTGCTTTAACGAGTCGACGCTGACGCGCTCCTGCAACATCGTATCCCTATCTCTGACGGTAACCTGTTTGTCTTCCAAAGAAGCTACATCAACGGTAACACAATATAACGTTCCGATCTCATCCTGCCGACGGTACAATTTACCGATAGCCCCCGTATCATCGTAAGTCGTCACCAGGGTTTTCTTAAGGTCCAAAGCGATCCTTTTAGCCAACTCGACTATTTCCGGCCTGTTCTTCAATAAAGGGAAGACCGCCACCTTGGTCGGCGCTAACTCTTTATGCAATTTTAAAACAACGCGGACATCACCCTTTACCTGCTCTTCAGTATACGAATCGATTAAAAATGCCAGGATACTTCTGTCAATGCCTCCGGAAGGCTCGATAATATACGGATAAAACTTTTCTTTCGCGAGATCATCGAAAAACGTAAGCTCTCGACCGCTATGTTCCGAATGCTGACGCAGGTCAAAATCAGTACGGTTGGCGATCCCCTCCAATTCCGACCAGCCAAAGGGGAAATTATATTCAATATCAGTGCATGCTTTGGCGTAATGCGCCAGTTCATCTCCGGCATGCGCGCGTTTCCTTAAATTATCTTCTTTGATCCCTAATTTCTTATACCAGGAAAAGCGCTCTGAAACCCAATATTCATAAAACTTATCCGCATCAGCAGGGCGCACGAAATACTCGATCTCCATCTGCTCAAATTCCCGCGTCCGAAAGGTAAAATTACCGGGAGTGATCTCATTTCTGAATGATTTCCCGATCTGGGCCATGCCAAAAGGCAGCTTAGGATGACGGGAATCCATGATATTCAGGAAATTAACGAACATCCCTTGCGCAGTCTCAGGGCGCATATAAATGGCGTTGGAAGCATCCTCAACCGGCCCCTGATGGGTCTTGAACATCAGGTTAAACTGCCTGCTTTCGGTCAACTCTCCACCGCATTCCGGGCATTTGGCCTTATCTTTGAGATCCTCTACCTTAAAACGCTTCTTACAGGATTTACAGTCGCTTTTTAAGTCAAAAAAGTTCTTAGTATGGCCTGAAGCTTCCCAAACCTTGGGATGCATCAAGATAGCCGCGTCCAAGCCGTAAATATCATAGCGCTCATGAACGTTGGTTTTCCACCAGAAGCGCTTGACATTATTCTTCAATTCAACGCCAAACGGCCCGTAATCCCAGGTATTAGCCAAACCGCCGTATATATCAGATGAAGGGAAAATAAACCCTCGGCGCTTGCATAAAGAAACTATTTTATCCATTAAATCAGCCATAACTTATTAGTTTTATCCTAAATTGCCTCGATTGTCAATAGATTTTGCTGCAGAAAGCAGCACACCCGCGCAATACCGCCGCAGAAAGCGGCGTACCCAGCCACACCAATTAGGCTGGGTGCAATAAGCGCGGGGTGTAGTAGACAGTTGGAGGCACACCCACCCTTTGCTTAACAAGACCTGGTCTTGGATTACAGCTCATTACTTCAGAAAAGACCAGGTCTTAAATTATTACGATATCTCCATTTCAAGACCGGGACTTATCAATGATAAAACACCACAATTCAAGTCCCGGTCTTAACAAATTCCCGTCATCCTGAGTTGCTTACGCATCTATAAGGAAGGATCTTATATCTACTTAGATTCTTCGTAAGCCGACTACGCCTTAGCCTCAGAATGACGTCAGATTCACCAGAATGACGGTAGAAGCCTCATCCTAGCTTCTTTAACTCCTCTTCCTTAATGGTAAAACTATGCTGAGGAGAAGGGAACGTCCCCTCTATTACCTCTTTTTTATATTCTTGGACCGCTTTTGTTATTATAGAGGAAAGGTCAGCATATTTTTTTACAAACTTTGGGGTATAACGCTCAAAAAGTCCCAAGAGGTCATACGTAACTAAAACCTGGCCGTCACAGAGTACCCCCGCGCCGATACTAATTGTGGGGATCTTTATTTTTTCCGTTATCATACCGGCAATTTTATCAGGGACACATTCAAGAACGATAGCAAAACAACCTGCTGCGGCAAGGGCACAGGCCTGTTGCATAAGCTTTTTTGCGCTTTCAGCGTCTTTCCCCTGGACTTTAAAGCCTCCTAATTTATCCGCGGTCTGTGGAGTCAGGCCGATATGCCCCATTACCGCGATACCGGATTTAATGATCGTTTCGGTAACCTCTAAACAGCGGTCAAACCACTCCAGCTTCACCGCGTCAGCGCCTGCTTCATCAATAAACCGGCGCGCATTTTTCAGAGCATCTTCCGGTTTAAGCTGATAAGACTCAAAAGGCATATCGCCCACAACCAATGCCTGTTTTACCGCGCGGCTGACTGCCTTGGTATGATGCAGCATCTCGCTCATCCCTACTTGCGTCGTTGAATCCAGGCCCAAAACAACATTTGCCAGGGAATCTCCCACTAAAATAATATCTATACCCGCTCTATCGATCAAAGATGCCAAAGGATAATCATAGGCGGTAAGCATGGTAACTTTTCGTTTTCCCTTTAAAGACAGGATATCCTGGACGCTCATTTTATTCATTTTATTGTATGAATTGCGCTACTAACAACGCGATAGAAAGCCCGACCATCGCGACCACGGTACCGATAGCAAAGAA